>NZ_VZZR01000059.1:0-23111 GCF_009650555.1 Pseudomonas sp. EMN2 | reverse complement strand
GCCACCGCCAGCGACCAGCAGGACAGCCTGGCCGAACTGGCCAAGCAGATGCAGGCCCAGGAACCCGGCGACCAGGACGACGTCGCCAAGCGTTTGCACGAGCAGCACCAGGGCATCCTCGGCAGCGGCCCGGTCAACCAGAGCGCCAACGAATTCCCCGAGTTCGCCCAGCCGCACCTGGTGCTCTCCAGCCCCGCCGGTATCGCCCTGACCACCCCCGGCCCCAACCACATCACCACCGGCGAGCACCTGGCCCTGAGCAGCACCGGGCACACCAGCCTGACCGCCGGCAAGCGCCTGCTGGCCAGCGCCAGCCAGGGCATGCGCCTGTTCGTGCAGAGCCTGGGCTGGAAGCTTGTGTCGGCCTCCGGCGACATCGACATCCGCGCCCTGAAGGACAACATCAACCTGCTGGCCAAGCTCGACGTCACCGCCAACGCCGACCGCATCGTGCTCACCGCCAAGACCGAGCTGGTGCTGCAGGGCGGCGGCAGCGGCACGACCTACAACGCCGGCGGCATCACCCACGTCACCAGCGCCAACTACACCGCCAAGGCCGCGCAGTTCGCCCACATCGGCGCGTCGAGCAAGGCCGGCACATTCCCCGAGCCGCCCAAGCCGGGCAAGGGCAACCTCGAGCTGTTGTACCAGTACGCCAACAGCAAGGGCGTGAAGACCGGCGACTACGACGTGATCGATGCCCTGGGCAAATCGATCAAGGGCAAGCTCGACGGCCAGGGTTTCAACATGGCCAGCGGCGCCGCCGCCGGCCCGCTGTGGGTCGACTTCGGCCTGGACCCGGCCGACACCTGGGCCGACGGCAGCCACTTCGGTGCTGGCGTCTGGCCGGCGAAGACTGACTTCAACGACATCGCCCCCGGCCAGCAGGCCGTGGTCGGCGAGGTGCTGAGCGCCGGCAAGGGCGCCGACGGCCTGCTGGGCAAGGGCCTGGCACTGGCCCAGCAAGGCATGGACAAGGGCAAGGGATTGGTACAGAACGCGATGGCACAAGGTAAAGCGATGATCGGCCCCGGTGGCACAGGGATGCTGGAGCAGGGCCAGGCCCTGGCCGGCACTGGCATGCAACTGGCGAAAAGCGGCCAGGCCGCGCTGCAAAAAGTGCAGCAGGTCAAGGCCGCCGTCGGCGGCGACACCGGCGCCATGGCCCAGCTGGCCAGCAATGTGGTGCCCGGCGCGGCGCCGGCGCTCAAGGCTGCCAACGCGGCCCGCCAGTTGCCGAGCCTGCCCACGCTCACCCCACCGCTCAACCCGGCGAAAAGCCTGAGCAGTGAGGTGCTGGCATGACCGACGCCAAGCAGCGCGAACCGCAGGTCGCCGTCGCCCCGCTCAACACCATCGATGCCAAGGACGTCGGCCGCGGCGCCGCCGCCTTCGACGCCTGGCTGCAATCGGTCAGCGGCGGCTACGTCACCCTCGAACGGATCAAGACCGTGGCCGGCGCATTGCCGGTGGTGGGCAATATCATGGCCCTGGTCGATGCCCTGGGCGACGTGGTGACCCTGGTCAAGAGCAAGAACCGCCAGGTGCTCGACTGGGTGAGCCTGGGCATCAACCTGATCGGCGTGCTGCCGGCGCCGCCGACCATGGCCGCCGCGCGCATGAGCCTGCGCCCGACCCTGTTCCTGGTGCGTCAGGAGCTGCGCAACAGCGCCAAGATGCTGCTGGGCGACTCGCTGATCACGGTGTTGATCGGCCACCTCAATGCGACCATCGCCGGGACCATCGACGACTTCGTCAAACAGGCTCAGCCGAAAATTGCCGAGATCCTCGCCGACGCCGGTGCGTTCGGCACCAAGATGACCGGTGAGATCGCCACGGGGCTGGAAAAGGTCACCCTGGGCCAGCTGGACGCCAAGGGCGACATGTCGAAGGCGAGCAAGCAGGCATCGGCTGCCGCCGACAAACTGCTCAACGACCCGAAGGCGGCGTTCAGCAACTTCTTCGGCGCGGTGCACAGCGCCTACAAGGCCGCCGGCAAGGGCCTGGCCAACAGTGCCACCAGCAAGCTGCTGCCGGACGAAATCAAGACCAAGGTGCTGGCCAACACCGGCCAGCTGCGCGCACTGGGCCCGGAGATGGCCCGGCAGTTGAACAAGCTGGCCGACCCAGGCACGCAGATGAGCATCGGCTGGATGCTCAACGTGCTGGGCGGGGCGGTGAAGGGGTTCCGCAAGCGCAACAAGAACGGCCAGCCGGGGGTGAGCAAGCCGGGGACCACCACGCAGGTGGAGCGGGAGAAGGGTAAGGGCGAGTTGGCGGTCAGTGGGTCGCAGGCCAAGGCTGAGCAGACATCGAGTCCAAAACGTCCACCTTGCCCACCAGAGCCGAAGGGCCGTACCGGCCATAGCATCAGTTTCTCGCTGGGTTCCGAGTTCATCCTGCATACCGATTTCAGTTTGCCTGGACCGTTCCCCATCGAATGGGAGCGGACCTATCACTCGCGCCTGGCCGAATATGACCAGGGCAGCCTCGGGGCGCGCTGGATCACCGAGTTCACCACCCGTATCGACGTAGTGGGCAAGGGCCTGCTGTTCCATGACCACGACGGTCGCAGCCATGCCTTCGAGCTGCCCAAGGTCGAGAAGTCGCTGTACAACGCCATTGAAGACCTGCTGCTGGTTCGCAGCCGTGAAAACGAGCTGGTGATCTGCCGAGGTTTCGAGCGCAAGGAATACTACCTGCGCGTCGAGGACCGTTATTACCTGCAGAAGATCACCCTCAGCAACGGTGCCGGTTGCATGTTGCACTACGAGCACCGCCACGAGGGGCGCCCGGTGCTGTCGGACATCATCACCTTCCAGGGTGATGTGAAGGATGTACTGCGCCACCTCGGTACGCTGATCGACGACCACGGCCATATCACCGGCCTGTGGGAAATGCGCGACGGCCAGCCACTGCGTCAGCTGTGCGCCTACCACTACGATGACCAGGGCGATCTGACTGCCGCCCAGGACGAGAACGGCGCGGCCTGGCACTACCAGTACCAGAATCACCTGGTGACCCGGTACACCGACCGCACCGGTCGCGGCATGAACCTGCAATGGGATGGCAGTGCCTTCGATGCCAAGGCCATCCGTGAATGGGCTGACGATGGCAGCTTCGACACGAAGCTTGAGTGGGACGAGAACATTCGTCTTACCTACGTCACCGACGCCCACGGCCAGGAGACTTGGTACTACTACGACATCCAGGGGCATCTTTATCGCATCCGATACCCCGACGAGCGCTCGGAATGGTTGTTCCGCGATGAGCGCAAGAAGCTTTTGCGCCACGTCCACCTGGATGGCAGTGAAGATCGATACGACTACGACGAGCAAGGCAGCGTCATTCGTCATATCCGTGCCGACCACAGCCAGACGCACTTCGCCTATGACGATCGTCGCCACCTGATCAAGATCCGCGATGCCGAAGGTGGTTTGTGGCTGCGTGACTACGACAAGCAGGGCAACCTGGTCGAAACCACCGACCCGCTGGGCAACAAGACCGAGTTCGCCTATACGCCCTCGGGCCTGGTCAAGGCGATCAAGGACGCGAACGGCAACGAGAAGAAGCTGGCCTACAACGGGGCTGATCAGATGGTGGAGTACACCGACTGCTCGGGCAAGACCAGTCAGTGGGAGTACGACGATTTCGGCCAATTGGTACTGTTCACCGATGCTGCCGGCAGCAAGACGGTATACGAATACAAGGCCGGCCAACTGGCCAAAGTCATTCACCCGGACAACACCGAGGAACGCTTCGAGCGCGATGCCGAAGGCCGCCTGCTGGCGCACTCCGATGCGCTGGACCGTTGTACTACTTGGGCCTACAACGCTGTTGGTCTGCTCACCGAGCGCGTGGATGCCGCCGAACACACCTTGCATTACCGCTGGGACAAGCTGGGCCGGCTGATTGGACTGGAGAATGAAAACGAGAGCAAGGCCGACTTCCTCTACGACCCGGTCGGGCGCCTGCTGCAAGAGCAAGGTTTCGATGGGCTGGTGACGCGGTACCAATACGATCCAGATACGGGCCGCCTGACCAGCACCCAGGTTGGCCAGCGTCGTATCGATATCACCTTTGACCCGGTGGGGCGTCTGATCTCACGTGTGGCCAGCCTGGGGGAGCAGCGCCAGGAAGAAACCTTCGCCTACGATGGCAACGGCAACCTGATCCAGGCCATCAACGCCGCCAGCAAGCTGCAATGGTTCCACGACGGGGCGGGCAACCTGACCCGTGAGCACCAGTACTACTTGGGTACTGAGGTGCCGATGGTTGCGGTGTGGCAGCACGAATACGACGCACTGAATTTGCGCACGGCGACGATTCGCCCGGATGGCCACAAGATCAGCGTGCTCACCTATGGCAGTGGTCATGTGTTGGGCATGACCCTTGATCACCATGAACTGCTGGCCTACGAGCGTGATGACCTGCACCGTGAAGTGGCGCGTCATCAGGGCAACCAATTGATGCAGACCCAGAGCTGGGACCCGGCAGGGCGTCTGCAGGAGCAGTTGCTGGGCAGCCATGACGGCAAGTCCACTCTGCTCAAGCGCCAGTACCAGTACGATGCGGTCGGCCAGCTCACCGATATTCACGATACCCGTCGCGGCCACCTGGCCTACCAGTACGACCCGGTCGGCCGTCTGCTGCAAGCTACCAGCCGTCTGGGTGTCGAGACCTTCGCCTTCGACCCGGCCGGCAACCTGCTGGACGACAAGACCCAGGAACTCAACCGCCCGCTGGAAAGCGACCCACGTCGTAACAAGCTGATGGATAACCTGCTGCGCGAGTATGCCGGGACCCATTACCAATATGATGAGCGCGGCAACCTGATCCATCGTATGCACAACGGTGAACAGGCCCGCCTCAGCTGGGACCTGTTCGACCGCTTGGCGCGCTTCGACGATGGCAAGCTCAGCGTGGTGTACAGCTACGATGCTTTGGGTCGCCGTCTGCACAAGCACTCCACCGCGCACTACCAAGATGATCCGCGTGCTGGCAGTGGCTGGAACCAGATGCAGCGGGCCAAACTCCAGCGCGAACTGGGCTGCGGTTACACCTTGTACGGCTGGGATGGCGATAACCTGGCGTGGGAAAGCTCGCCGCCGCAGGACGAAGGCGAGATTGGGCGCACTGTGCATTACCTGTACGAGCCGGGCAGTTTTGTGCCGGTTGCCCAGGCTATACGCAAGAGCCCGATTCGCTTGCTACGGCAGCCAGATTGGAACGATCGGGAATACGATTTCGATCAGGATCCACTGTGGCAACATGAGGTGAAGCCGCAGCCAATCGAGGCCATTGCCTGGTACCAGTGCGACCACCTCGGTACGCCGATGGAACTGACCGACCACAATGGTGAGGTGGCCTGGACGGCGCAGTACAAAGCGTGGGGTGAGGTCAAGGAAGCCCGCTCGGAGTGGGCGAAGCAAGTCGGCCTGAACAACCCGATCCGCTTCCAGGGTCAGTACCACGATCATGAGACCGGGCTGCATTACAACCGCTATCGATACTATGATCCGAGGGCTGGTCGGTTCATCAACAAAGACCCTATCAGCTACGCGGGCGGGTTGAACCTATTCGTCTATACCCCGAACCCTACTGAATGGATAGACCCGCTTGGGCTTTCAGCGTCCTCTAGCTTGCCTCGGATGAAGGGGAGTAGCGTACCGCGTACAGCCAAAACTCTAACGGGTGCGGGGTTCACGAAAACAAAGGACAACGGTGTGAACCAAACTTGGAAGCATGCCGATGGGTCAGAAGTTCGAGTGCACAAGTACGGGAATCAGAATACGTGTCCTTATAAGTCCGGTAATAATGCACATGTTCATAAAGAAGATCCCGCCGGGAATCAGCTTGACGATGAAGGGAAAGTGTCCACGGATCCGAATAAAACCCACATCGGGATCCGTAATCCCGCAGACCTGCCTACCGTACGAAAAAGGCCGCATGGATCATGAGCTACGAATACAGACTTGTTTTTGATGACCCTGCTGCGTTGCAGCGAGTTATCGAAAGGCTTCGCACCAGTCAAACGCATGTCGAAGAGAGTGAAGGAGTTGTGTGTCTCAAAGATCAGAAACAGTCAACATTGGCAGTTTATGATGTGCGCTTGACCAGGCTTGACTCACTTTCTGCCTGGCTGGAGGTAAATTTTAGGTCGCTGGAGTTGTATGAGCTCTTTAGTACTTCATTGGCAGGGGCAAATGTGAGGTGCTTTGAAGATGGCGACTTTGATGATGAAGTGACTTTGAGAGAGGCGTTTAGGATTAAAAATTGAACCATTGAGCAGATGCTAAGGAAGGATCGCAGCCGTTAGTCGTGCTGCACGGCCCCTTGGCCCAGGGCCAGCGTTCACTACCGATTATGGGGTTTGGCTTCGGTGGTGTGCTCGCGTTGGAGAACCTTCGCGCGGGCAATGCCATCGAGGGCATGCGCTACCGGGGTTGCATCGCACGGCAGATGGCAGGAGTGGCCGATGGTTCGGTGGTAAAACTCACCGTGTCCTGACGGGCTGCCCCTGTCACCCTCAGCACATCAATCGGACTGCTGGCCTATAACCTCTGATCTGCCACGCCATGTTAGGCTTTGCCACCGGCAGCGACGCCACCTTACTGACACGGAGTTCCCCCCCATGAAAGACATCATCCGCCTCGGCGATTCCACCACCCACGGTGGCAAGGTGCTCGGCTCCTTCGGCAACACCAACGTCAACGGCAAGCCCATCGCCGGCGTCGGGCACATGGTCAGTTGCCCGCTGTGCAAGGGCGTGTTCCCCATCGTCGAAGGCAGCGCCACCTACAATGTCGACGGCACCCCGGTCGCCCTCGACGGTCACAAGACCGCCTGCGGCGCCGCATTGATCGCCAGCGGCCCGAAAAGCGGTGTGGCCAGCTGAGACCAACAGGTTCCCACAGGACCGCACGCTGTTTCCTACGGGGTATTGACCCAGGTCAGCGCACTTCCCTGATTCTTGGCTAGTCTTAACGATTGGCGGCCTCTATCCACCGCCACCGTGAAGTCCCTGAGGCGCCGGCCATGTCCCGCGCGCCCGAGAACCTGATCAGGAGTGCACGATGGACCTCAACCGTCGGCAATTCTTCAAGGTCGCCGCCGTCGGCCTTGGAGGCTCGAGCCTTGCGGCGTTGGGCATGGCCCCAACCCCCGCATTCGCCGAGCAGATACGCCACTTCAAGCTGGCGCACACCAAAGAAACCCGTAACACCTGCCCCTACTGCTCGGTCGGCTGCGGCCTGATCATGTACAGCCAGGGCGATGCGGGCAAAAACGTCAAACAAAGCATCATCCACATCGAGGGCGACGCGGACCACCCGGTCAACCGCGGCACCCTGTGCCCCAAAGGCGCTGGCCTGCTGGACTTTATCCACAGCCCGAGCCGCCTCAAGTACCCCGAGATCCGCAAGCCGGGCAGCAAGGAATGGACCCGCATCGAGTGGGACGAAGCCCTCGACCGCATCGCCGACCTGATGAAAAAGGACCGCGACGCCAACTTCATCGAGAAGAACGCCCAGGGCCAGACGGTCAACCGTTGGCTCACCACGGGCTTCCTCGCTGCGTCCGCCGCTTCCAGCGAAGCGGGCTACCTGACGCACAAGGTGATCCGTTCGACCGGCATGCTGGGGTTCGATAACCAGGCGCGTGTCTGACACGGCCCGACGGTGGCAAGTCTTGCCCCGACGTACGGCCGTGGCGCGATGACCAATCACTGGTCTGACATCGCCAACGCAAACCTGGTCCTGGTGATGGGCGGCAACGCCGCTGAAGCGCACCCGTGCGGCTTCAAGTGGGTGACCGAAGCCAAGGCGCACAACAAGGCGCGGCTGATCGTGGTCGACCCGCGGTTCACCCGTACCGCTTCGGTAGCCGATTACTACGCTCCTATTCGCACCGGCAGCGACATCGCCTTCATGGGCGGGCTGATCAACTACCTGCTGAGCAACGACAAGATCCAGCACGAGTACGTGCGCAACTACACCGACGTGTCGTTCATCGTCAAAGAGAGCTATGGCTTCGAGGACGGGCTGTTCAGCGGCTACGACGCGGCCAAGCGCGTGTATGCCGACAAGTCCGGCTGGGGCTACGAGCTGGGCGAGGATGGCTTTGCCAAGGTCGACCCGACCCTGCAGCACCCGCGTTGCGTCTATCAGCTGATGAAGCAGCACTACAGCCGCTACACGCCGGAGCTGGCGAGCATGACCTGCGGCATGCCCCAGGACCAGATGATGAAAGTCTGGGAAGAGATCGCCACCTGCTCGGTGCCGGGCAAGACCATGACGATCCTCTACGCCCTGGGCTGGACCCAGCACTCCATCGGCGCGCAGATCATCCGCAGCGCGGCCATGGTGCAGTTGCTGCTGGGCAACGTCGGCATGCCGGGTGGTGGGGTCAACGCCTTGCGCGGGCACTCCAACATCCAGGGCCTGACCGACCTGGGCCTGTTGTCCAATTCGCTGCCGGGCTACCTCACCCTGGCCGGCGATGCCGAGCAGGACTACGCCGCCTACATCGACAAGCGCGCCTCCAAACCGCTGCGCCCCGGCCAACTGTCGTACTGGCAAAACTACGGCAAGTTCCACGTCAGCCTGATGAAGGCCTGGTACGGCGCCAACGCCACCGCCGAAAACAACTGGGGCTACGACTGGCTGCCCAAGCTCGATGTGCCGGCCTACGACGTGCTGCGCATGTTCGAGATGATGAGCCAGGGCAAGGTCAACGGCTACATGTGTCAGGGCTTCAACCCGATCGCCGCGCTGCCGGACAAGAACCGCGTCACTGCCGCGCTGGCCAAGCTCAAGTGGCTGGTGATCATGGACCCGCTGGCCACCGAAACCTCCGAGTTCTGGCGCAACGCCGGCCCGTTCAACGACGTCGACACGGCCAATATCCAGACCGAGGTGATCCGCCTGCCCACCACCTGCTTTGCCGAGGAAGACGGCTCGCTGGTCAACAGCAGCCGCTGGTTGCAGTGGCACTGGAAGGGCGCCGACGGCCCGGGCGAAACCCGCACCGACGTGCACATCATGAGCGAACTGTTCCTGCGCCTGCGCAAGCGTTACCAGGCCGAGGGCGGTGCTTACCCCGACGCGATGCTCAACATCAGCTGGCCCTACAAGGTCCCTGAAGAACCATCCCCCGAGGAGCTGGCCAAGGAGATGAACGGCTGGGCGGTCAGCGACCTCACCGACGCCACCGGCGCCACGCTCAAGGCCGGGCAACAGCTCGCCGGCTTCGCCCAGATGAAGGACGACGGCAGCACCGCCTCCGGTTGCTGGATCTTCGCCGGCAGCTGGACCGAGCAGGGCAACCAGATGGCTCGGCGCGACAACAGCGACCCGTACGGCATGCACCAGGTGCAGAACTGGGCCTGGGCCTGGCCGGCCAACCGCCGCATCCTCTACAACCGCGCCTCCAGCGACCCGCAAGGCAAGCCGTGGGACCCGGAGAAAAAACGCCTGGTGTGGTGGAACGGCAAGGCCTGGACCGGCACCGATGTGCCGGACTTCAAGGTCGATTCGCCGCCGGAAGCGGGGATGAACCCGTTCATCATGAACCCCGAGGGCGTGGCCCGGTTCTTCGCCATCGACAAGATGGCCGAGGGCCCGTTCCCCGAGCACTACGAGCCGTTCGAGACGCCGATCGGGATCAACCCGCTGCACCCGCAGAACAAGAAGGCCACCAGCAACCCGGCCGGGCGCATCTTCGATTCGGTGTGGGACACCCTCGGCACCCACGACGAGTTCCCCCATGCGGCGACCACCTACCGGCTGACCGAGCACTTCCACTTCTGGAGCAAGCATTGCCGGCTCAACGCCATCGCCCAGCCCGAGCAGTTCGTCGAAATCGGCGAGGTGCTGGCCAATGAGAAAGGCATCAAGGCCGGTGACCGGGTGCGGGTATCGAGCAAGCGCGGGCATATCGACGCGGTGGCGGTGGTGACCAAGCGGATCCGCCCGCTGCAGGTCAACAACCAGACCGTGCACCAGATCGGCATCCCGCTGCACTGGGGCTTCACCGGCAGCACGCGGCACGGCTACCTGACCAACACCCTGGTGCCGTTCCTCGGTGATGGCAACACCCAGACGCCGGAGTCCAAGTCGTTCCTCGTCAAAGTGGAGAAACTCTGATGGCCAGCCAAGACATCATTGCCCGCTCCGCCACCACCACCGTGCCGCCCTCGGTACGCCAGCAGCAGGAAGTCGCCAAGCTGATCGACACCACCAAGTGCATCGGCTGCAAGGCCTGCCAGGTGGCGTGCTCGGAGTGGAACGAACTGCGCGACGAGGTGGGCCACAACCACGGCACCTACGACAACCCTCAGGACCTGTCTGCCGAAACCTGGACCCTGATGCGCTTCACCGAGCACGAGCGCGACGACGGCAACCTGGAGTGGCTGATCCGCAAGGACGGCTGCATGCACTGCGCCGACCCCGGTTGCCTGAAGGCCTGCCCAAGCCCGGGGGCGATCATCAAGCACGCCAACGGCATCGTCGACTTCAACCAGGACCACTGCATCGGCTGCGGCTACTGCATCACCGGCTGCCCGTTCAACATCCCGCGCATCTCGCAGAAGGACCACAAGGCGTACAAGTGCACCCTGTGTTCCGACCGCGTCAGCGTGGGCCTGGAGCCGGCCTGCGTGAAAACCTGCCCCACCGGGGCGATCGTCTTCGGCAGCAAGGAAGAGATGAAGGTGCATGCCGACGAGCGCATTGTCGATCTGAAGTCGCGCGGCTTTGAGAACGCCGGGCTGTACGACCCGGATGGCGTCGGCGGCACCCACGTGATGTATGTGCTGCACCACGCCGACACGCCACGGATCTACGCCGGCCTGCCGGACCAGCCGGTGATCAGCCCGCTGGTGGGGTTGTGGAAGGGCTTCACCAAGCCGCTGGCGCTGCTGGCCATGGGTGCGGCGGTGCTGGCCGGGTTCTTCCACTACGTGCGCGTCGGGCCGCAGCGGGTCGAGGAGGACGAACACCCGGCGCCTGTGGATAACACGGTCCACCAGGTAGATCCGGCGGTGCATGTCTATGATCCGAACCGCCCCGGCGGGCAGGGGGAGCAGCGGCCATGAACGACGACAAACCGATCCTGCGCTACAACGCCAACGAACGCAGCAACCACTGGGTGGTGGCGATCCTGTTCGTGCTGGCCGGCCTGTCGGGGCTGGCGCTGTTCCACCCGGCGCTGTTCTGGCTCAGCCACCTGTTCGGCGGCGGGCCGTGGACGCGGATCCTGCACCCGTTCATCGGCGTGGCGATGTTCGTGTTCTTCCTCGGCTTGGTTTTGCGCTTCTGGCGCGCCAACTTCATCACCGCCAACGACCGCCTGTGGCTGCGCCGCGTCGACCGGGTGATGCTCAACAAGGAAGAGGGCGTACCGCCGGTGGGCAAGTACAACGCCGGGCAGAAGCTGCTGTTCTGGACACTGCTGGCGTGCATGCTGGTGCTGCTGGTCAGCGGCGTGGTGATCTGGCGGGCGTACTTCAGCCACTGGTTCGGCATCGACGTCATACGCCTGTCGGCACTGTTGCATGCCCTGGCGGCGTTCGTGCTGATCCTCAGCATCATCGTGCATATCTATGCCGGGATCTGGATCAAGGGCTCGATCGGCGCCATGCTGCATGGCTGGGTCAGCCGCGCCTGGGCACGCAAGCACCATGAACTCTGGTACCGCGATGTGACCGGCGACAAGACGCCGGGCAATCACGGCCGTAAGGAAGGATGACCGTTTGAGCACGATTCTCGAACCTGGGCAGATCGAAGCGTCGGCAGTGATGCCGCCGTTTCTGCACCTGCCCCCCGCCAACCTCTTCGAGGTGCGCGCTGCGCGGCTGGAGCACCTGGCCGAGGGCAACGCATTGGGTGAGTACCTGCAATGGGTGGCGCAGCTTTGTCGGATCCAGCAGCTGCTTGTGGATAACCCGCCCGGCGCCTTGCCGGTGGCCGAAGAGCGCCAGCGCCTGTGCATAAGTCATGGCCTGCCGCCGCTGGCGGCGGACAGCCTGGTGCGCGAAGGGCCGTGGCTGCCGTGGTTGCAGGTACTGCTCGAGCACTTCAAGGTCGACGCCGAGGGCCCCTTGGCCGATGCGCTGCAAACCCTGCGCGATGCTGACGACAGCCAGCGCAAGGGCTGGGGCATCGCCTTGCTGGGTGGCCAGTACGATGCGCTGCCGGCGGCGCTGGTGCCCTTCATCGGCGCCGCGTTGCAGGCGGCCTGGTCGAGCTGGCTGCTGGCGCTGCCCGAACCCGAGCTCAAGCCCGCTGGCAGCCTGGCGCAATGCCCGGCCTGCGGTTCGCCGGCCATGGCCGGTATGGTGCGCAACCGCGGCAAACACAATGGCCTGCGCTACCTGGCCTGCTCGCTGTGTGCCTGCGAATGGCATGTGGTGCGGGTCAAATGCGTGTATTGCGAGTCGAGCAAGGACTTGCGCTACAGCCACTTCGAGGATGACCGCTACGCCGCCGGCAAGGCGCCGCTGCGCGCCGAGTGCTGCCCGGGGTGCGAGAGCTACCTCAAGCAGTGTTACCTGGAGAACGACGCCGCCGCCGAACCGCTGGCCGACGACCTGGCGAGCCTGGCGCTGGACATCCGCCTGGACGAGGAGGGCTTCCATCGCCTGGCGCCGAACCTGCTGCTGGCGCCGGGGTAGTGTCTACACTGCAATCGAGTTGAGCCCTATCGCGGGGCAAGCCCGCTCCCACGCCGATCTCATCTATTGCGTGGGAGCGGGCTTGCCCCGCGATAGGGCCGGACCAGACAAAGGATCAGTCATAGGTAGTACCGAATGTCTTCAAGCCCCGCCAGCGCCACCCCACGCCTGCCTTCCATCGACACCCTGCTGCGCCACCCAGCCTGCGCCCCGCTGATCGACCGCCACGGCCGTGACGCCACGCTGGCCACCCTGCGCCAACTGCTCGACGACCTGCGCGAGCCAGCTCGCCTCGGCCAACTGAGTGCCACCGAACTGACCGCCGAAGTGCTCCTGGGCCGCACCGGCGAACGCCTGGCCATCCAGCAACGCAGCCAGGTCCGCCGGGTGTTCAACCTCACCGGCACTGTACTGCACACCAACCTGGGCCGGGCATTGCTGCCCGAAGAGGCCGTCGAGGCCATGCAGACCGCCGCCCGTTACCCGCTCAACCTGGAATTCGACCTGGCCACCGGTAAGCGCGGCGACCGCGACGACCTGATCGAAGGCCTGATCCGCGAGCTGACCGGCGCCGAAGCGGTCACCGTGGTCAACAACAATGCCGCCGCCGTGCTGTTGGCGCTCAACAGCCTGGGCGCGCGCAAGGAAGGCATCATCTCCCGCGGCGAGCTTATCGAGATCGGCGGCGCCTTCCGCATCCCCGACATCATGGCCCGCGCCGGCGTGAAGCTGCACGAGATCGGCACCACCAACCGCACCCATGCCCGCGACTACGAAGGCGCGATCAACCCGCGCACCGGGCTGCTGATGCGCGTGCACTGCAGCAACTACAGCATTCAGGGGTTCACCACCCAGGTGCCCACCGCCGAGCTGGCGCGCATTGCCCACGCACACCAGTTGCCGTTGCTCGAAGACCTGGGCAGCGGCAGCTTGCTCGACCTCACCCGCTGGGGCCTGCCGGCCGAACCGACGGTGCGCCAGGCCCTGGCCGACGGCGCCGATATCGTCACCTTCAGCGGCGACAAGCTGCTCGGCGGCCCACAGGCCGGGATCATCGTCGGGCGCAAAGAGCTGATCGCGAAGATCAAGAAGAACCCGCTCAAGCGCGCCCTGCGCGTGGACAAGATCACCCTCGCCGCGCTGGAAGCGGTGCTGGCGCTGTACCGCAACCCCGACCGCCTGGCCGAACGCCTGCCCAGCCTGCGCCTGCTGACCCGCAGCCAGGCTGAGATCCAGGCCCAGGCACTGCGCCTGGCCCCCGACCTCAAGGCCCACCTGGGTGAACAATGGGCCGTCAGCGTGGAGCCGGCCCTGGGCATGATCGGCAGCGGCAGCCAGCCGGTGGCGCGCCTGCCCAGTGCCGCCCTGTGCCTGCGCCCGCAGGTGTCGAAGAAGCTGCGTGGCCGCAGCCTGCATGTGCTGGAGCGGGCCCTGCGCGATTTGCCGGTGCCGGTGCTCGGGCGCATCGACGACGATGCCCTGTGGCTCGACCTGCGCCAGCTCGATGACGAGGCCCAGTGGCTGGCGCAACTGCCGGCGTTGCAACTGGGGCCGGTACAGTGATCGTCGGCACCGCCGGGCATATCGACCATGGCAAGACCGCGCTGCTGCAAGCCCTGACCGGCCAGGCCGGCGACACCCGCCAGGAGGAGCGCGCGCGAGGCATGACCATCGACCTCGGCTACCGCTACGCGGCGCTGGCCGAGGGCGCGCCGCTGACCGGCTTCATCGACGTGCCCGGGCATGAGCGCTTTATCCACAACATGCTGGCCGGCGCCCACGGCATCGACCTGGTGCTGCTGGTGGTGGCCGCCGACGACGGGGTCATGCCGCAGACCCGCGAGCACCTGGCGATCATCCAATTGCTGGGCATCCCTCAGGCGCTGGTGGCGATCAGCAAGTGCGACCGGGTCGAGCCGGCGCGGCTGCTCGAGGTGCAGGCGCAGGTTGCCGAACTGCTGGCGCCCGGGCCCTATGCGGGGGCGTTGCAGTTCCCGGTTTCGAGCTTGAGCGGCGAAGGGGTCGAGGCGTTGCGCCAGGCATTGCTCGACGCTGAGCAACAGGTTCATCGGCGCAGTGCACGCGGGGGCTTTCGGTTGGCCGTGGACCGCGTCTTTGCCGTGTCCGGCGCGGGTATCGTGGTCACGGGTACGGCGTTGGCCGGGCAGGTCAGCGCCGGTGACACCCTGCTGCTGGGCAAGGCCGGCAAACCGGTGCGGGTGCGCGGCTTGCACGCACAGAACCAGACGGCGCTCGTGGCCGAAGCCGGGCAGCGGGTAGCGCTGAACATCACCGGCGAACGCCTGGCGATCGAGCAGGTGCATCGTGGCGATTGGTTGCTGCCCGAGTGGCTGCATGCGCCCAGCGTGCGGGTCGATATCGAACTGAGCCTGCTACCGACGGAAACCCGTACCTTCGAACATTTCAGCGCGGTGCACGTGCACCTCGGCACCCAGGACGTAACGGCCCGGGTGGCGTTGCTGGAAGGTGAAAAGCTGGGCGCCGGCGAGCGCATGTTCGCCCAGTTGCTGCTCAATGCACCCTTGCAGGCGGTGCACGGTGATCGCCTGGTGCTGCGCGACCAACGCGCCCAACGCACCTTGGGTGGCGGCCGGGTGCTCGACCCGTTCGCCCCGAGCCGGCAGCGCCGCAGTGACGTGCGTTTGCGCCAGTTGCAGGTGCTGCGTGATGCCATCGACCTGGAGCAGGCCTTGCCCGCGCTGCTCGAAACCGCCCCCGCAGGGCTCGACCCGCAGCGCCTGGAGCGCCAGTTCAACCGTCGGCGTGAAACCTGGCAGCTGCCGGACCACGTCGTGGTGATCGCCACGCGCCAAGGCCAGCTGTTGTTCGCCCGTGAGCAATGGCAGGCACTCAAGCAACAGCTGCGGGCGCGCCTGGCGCAGTTCCACGAACAGGAGCCCGACCAGCTCGGCCCCGACCGTGACCGGCTACGCCGCTTCTGCGCCACGCCGCTGGAGCGCCCGGCGTTCGTCAGCCTGCTGGATGAGCTGCTAGGTGACGGCGCGATCGGCAGCAGTGGGCCCTGGCTGCACTTGCCGGATCACAAGGTTCAATTGAGCGAGGCTGATGCGGCCTTGTGGGCGCGTTTGCAACCGCGCCTGCTGGCGGGCGAGTACGACCCACCGTGGGTCAGGACCCTGGCCGGGGAACTGCAGCGCGAAGAGGCCGAAGTGCGGCTGTTGCTGCGCAAGTTGGCAAGGCTGGGCGTGGTGCACCAGGTGGTGCGTGACCTGTTCTACCCGCAGGACACGCTAAGGCGCATGGCAGAGCTGCTGTTGCAGCTGGCGGCGGGATCGCCGATAGTACAGGTCGCCGCGTTTCGCGACAGCTTGGGCATCGGTCGCAAGCGCAGTGTGCAGATCCTCGAATACTTCGACCGCATCGGCCTGACCCGCAGGGTCGCCGACCAGCGTTACATTCGCAGCGACAGTGCCTTGGCCCAGCAGCAGGCCGGGCACTGAACGATCCAAGGAAGGCAATCGCGCCCGGTGGCGCGGCCGGGCTTCAAACCCGGTTGGGGACGGCATCCGTTCCCGGGCAGGTTCGACTCCCGCTGCCTTCCGCCACTTTTCCCGCCGTACAAACGATCGCGGGGCAAGCCCGCTCCCACGAGCCAGTGGCCAGCCGTGGGAGCGGGCTCGTGGGAGCGGGCTTGCCCCGCGATGGCGTACTGACGGCCTATGCGTTTATGCGCGCTCCCCGCACAGATCCAGCGCAAACCAGTGCTCAGCCGCATCGGCATCCAACCCAGCCCCCAGCAGCGCAAACAACTTGCCCAGCGCTGCCTCACGGGTCATGCCACCGCCACTCACCAACCCGGTATCGCGCAGGCGGCTACCGGCGGCATAGGTATCGAACACCACCGAACCTTCCGGGCACTGACTGATGGCGACGATCATCACGCCGCCCTGGCGGGCGTCATGCAGCACATCGAGCAGCGCCTGGTCGTCGGACGGCCCGGTACCGCTGCCATAGCACTCCAGCACCAGACCCTGCACGCCACTGTCGAACAGGCCGCGCAGGTGTTCGGCGCCCAGCCCGGGGAACACCGGCAGCACCGCCAGGTTGACCGCTTGGCGTGGCTGGCGATAACCAAGCACCGCCGGGATCGCCGCTGCGCGCTCGCCTTCACGATGGCGAGGCAGCACGGTGAAGGCGTCGAACGCCTCGCTGCGCAACTTCGACGCACGGCAGCCGTGCAACAGCTGGCCGTGGAAGTACAGCTGCACGCCGTCTTCAAGGCCGCTTTCGAACAGGCGCAGGGCGCCGATCAGGTTGGCCCAGGCATCGCTGTCCGGCGCGCCGGCCGGCAGCATCGAGCCGGTCAGCAAAACCGGCACCGGCAGGCCCAGCAGCAGGAACGACAGGGCCGCGGCGCTGTAGGCCAGGGTGTCGGTGCCGTGCAGCACCAGCACGCCGTCGTGGCCCTGCTGCTCGACCGCCTCGACGATGGCGTCGCGCATTGCCAGCCAATTGGCCTGCTGCATGTTGGCGCTGTCGATCAGCGGGTTCAGTTCACGCAGGGTCCAGGGCAACCGGGGGGCATCGGCGCAAGCGGCAAAGTGCTCGCGCATGCGTGCGTCGAAACCGCCGGCTGGCGCCAGGCCTTCGGCGGACTGCAGCATGCCGATGGTGCCACCGGTGTAGAGGACGAGGAGATTCTTGACTGCACGCATTGGAACATTCCGTAGCGATGTCAGGCCCTGTCGCAGCGGATGCCCGAGGCAGCGCGATCCCCTGTGGGAGCCGGCTTGCCGGCGAGGGGGCCTGAAGACGAAGAAAGAGTCAGCCGCCCACGAACGGGGCGGCTGGGGCAGGGGAGAATATCAGCGCTGAGCGTGCGCCGGTGCGGCGGCTTTGTCAGTGGCTGTTTCAACCTGCGGATTGGCCGGCCAGGCGGCACGGTCCAGGTCCAGGTCAGCGAACTTGCTCGAGTCGAACACCGGCTGCTTGATACCAGCCTTGCGCTGCGCGTCGTAGTCGCGCATCACCCGCAGGCCGACCTTGAACAGCAGGGCCAGGGCCACCAGGTTGACGAAGGCCAGGCAGGTCATGGTGATGTCGGCGAAGGCGAACACGGTCGACAGGTCCTGCATCGAACCCCAGACCACCAGTGCCAGCACCAGGCCGCGGAAGGTCATCAGCACAACGCGGTTGCGGGTCAGGAACTGCAGGCTGTTCTCGCCCAGGTAGTAGTTGTAGAGGATGCAGGTGAACACGAACAGCGACAGCGCGACGCTGACGAAGATGCGGCCCCAGTCACCCACCACGGCGGCCAGCGAGTTCTGGGTCAGGACGATGCCGTCACCTTCGAAGCCTGGGGTGTAGAAGCCCGACAGCAGGATCAGCAGCGCGGTGCAGGTGCAGATCACGAAGGTGTCGAGGAACACGCTGAAGGCCTGGACCACGCCCTGGGCGCCCGGGTGCTTCACGGCAGCTACGGCGGCGACGTTCGGTGCACTGCCCAGGCCCGCTTCGTTGGCGAACACGCCACGCTTCACGCCCATGACGATGGCGCTGCCGAGCAGGCCGCCGAACGCAGGGTCAAGGCCGAAGGCGCTCTTGAAGATGGTTTCCAGCATGGCTGGCACGTGCTCGATCTGGGTGCCGATCACGTACAGGGTCACGCCGATGTAGGCCAGGGTCTTGACCGGTACCAGCAGGTCGGACACCGCGGCGATGCGCTTGATGCCGCCGATGAAGGTGATGGCCAGCAGCACGGCCAGGACGATACCGGTCTGGCGTGGGTCGAAGGCAAAGGCGTTCTGCAGCGAGTGGGTCACGGTGTACGACTGCAGGCCGATGAAGGCGAAGCCGTAGGTGACCAGCAGCAGGATCGAGAACACGATCGCCATGCTTTTCAGCTTCAGGCCGTGCTGGATGTAGTACGCCGGGCCGCCACGGTACAGGCCGTCGCCGTCGGCGCGCTTGTAGACCTGGGCCAGGGTGCATTCGAAGAAGCTGCTGGACATGCCCACCAGTGCGGTGACCCACATCCAGAACACGGCGCCTGGGCCGCCGAGGGTCACGGCGATACCGACACCGGCGATGTTACCGGCGCCGACGCGGCCGGCCAGGCTCAGCATCAGGGCCTGGAACGAGCTCAGCTGGCCTGCCTGGCCACGCAGGGATTCCTTGAACACACCGAACATGTGGCCGAAGTGGCGGAACTGCACGAACCGCGAACGGATGGTGAAGTAGCTGCCGAGACCGACGATCAGCACGATGAGGAGCTTCCCCGAGAGGAAATCGTTGAGTGCTTCGAGCATTTTGAAATGACCTCGATTCTTATTGTTCGTGTGGAAAATCTGCGGACGGCAGGCGCACCGCGATTGATTGGGGCGCAGGGTGGGTCATGACAACTGCGGTTACAATTTCGCGGGTTGCTCTGTTTTGGTGCGACTTGATGCTAGAATTGCATCACTCGCATCATCTGGACCCCGGCATCATGGGCGATCACTTCGCTGACAACCTCAAATTGGCCTGCAGCCACTACCGCTCTATCTCGGAGGTTTGCCGGCAGCTGTCGATCAACCGCGGGCAGTTCAACAAGTACCTCAGCGGGCAAAGCCGGCCGACGCCGTACAACCTCAAGCGCATCGGTGACTTCTTCGGTGTGGAGGATTACGAGCTGGGTTTGCCGCCTGAACAGTTCGCCCGCCTGATCGGCGCGCGCAACCCGGCCGCGCAGCAGAACAACCCGATCAGCGAGCTGTTCAAGCCGCTCAACGATCATGTGGTCAACCTGTCGCGCTACTGCGGTTACTACTTCGAATACTCCAACTGCATGTCGGTGCCAGGCTTGATCCTGGTGTCGCTGGTGCACCTGCGCGAAGAGCGTGAGCGCTACCTGTTCGAGCGCCAGGAGCGCCAGGAGCGCAGCAGCGCCACCGACCCCCACGCCGAGGTGCGCTGCCGCTACCTGGGGGCGGCGTTCCAGTTGCAGGATCGCCTGTTCCTGGTCGACTACGAGTCGCTGACCTTGAACGAGATGAGCCAGACCATCCTCATCCCCAGCTTCAAGAGCCGCATCACCCGCCTCAACGGCCTGAAAACCGGCGTGTCCAGCGGCGACCGGCGTAACCCGGCGTGCACCCGCGTGGTCTGGGAGTACTTGGGTGAGGAGATCAACCGGATTAACGCCTTCCGCCAGGTACGCCTGTATCGCCCGGATGACCCACGTATCGACGACGATATCCGCGACCGCCTGAGCGCGGGTTCGATCAGCAACGGCCTGTTCGAGATCGAGTGACAGGTTGTGGGAGCGGGTTTACCGGAGTGCCGGACCACCGCGATCCAGGCGGCGCGGTGGATGGCACCGGCTCTGCCGGTGTTCGCGGGTAAACCCGCTCCCACAGGCAGAGTGAAGGTCTTGAGTTCGGCACGATCCCTGTGGGAGCGGGTTTACCCGCGAATGCTGAGGTAAAGCCAGCGACGCCTTTGCGGGTAAATCGCAGCGGCAAGCCGCCGCTCCTAAAGGGCCACAGGCGCCCGGCGAATTCACCCCAGAATGAAAGCCCCCACCGCCTGCGCCACCTGATCCGCCACCTCCGGCCGGTCACGCAGGTGGGCGGCAATGCCATGGTCGCAGTCGGTGAGCATCATGCATTCCACATGCGGCGCCGGCACCGAACGCAGCAGGCTGTGGGTCACTTCCTCGGGGATCGGGCTGTAACGCTCGACGCCCGCCAGGCGCCGCAGCCCTGCCGAGGTCCCGGCCCCCTGGCCGTGCACCCGCGAGTTGAGCCCGTCGTATTCGCCAATCACCAGCAGCACGCGGCCCTGGAACTGGCGCAGGAAGGCATAGCTGTCGCAGTCGAGGAACGCGTAGGGCTTGCGGATCGCCGCCGTGAACGCCGGGCCAAAGGGCGCGCTGTGGGCCGCGTCGGGGTACACCGCCGGGCAGATCAGCACCAGCTTGCGCACGTTCGGGCGCTGCGCCGCCAGCTTGAGGGCGATGGCGCCGCCCAGGCTGTGGCCGATCAGGGTATCGCTGCGGCTGTCGAGGTGCTGGTGGAAGCGCAAGGCTTCCTGCAGGTTGCTGGCCAGCGAGGCATCCCTGGCCCCCGGTTCACTGGCCAGGCTGTGGCCGGACAAGTTGCCGGTCAGCGAGCCGATACCCTGCTGCTGCAGGCGGTACAGCAGCGGGTTGAGCCGGGTGAAGTCCGAACGGGCACCGCCGACCACGAACACCGGTGGCGCCCGTTCGCAGTCCGGCAACAGCAGGCGGGCCTGCTGGCGATAACCGTCGAAGGCTTCGTCAATGAAGCGCTCGGCACCCGGGGCGGGTTCGTCGTACTGCCAGAGAGCGCGTTGCGCGGTGGTCGATTCGGCGTCCATGAACATCTCCTTGTGCAGGCCTGGCGCAGTATAAGTAGCTGTCGGGCAAGGGGGAACCGCGCACTGTACGGCTGCGACCCGGCCTACGTTGGACTTCCCCTGCCGGAAACCGCAAAATGCCCCCTTTCCTCCATCGATCTGAGCGGACTTGTTGACCCTATGCGTATGCGCCTGATGCTGTTGGGTGGAGGCAATGCCCTCGGGCAAGCACTGATTCGTCTTGGCGCCGAGGAAGACATCGCCTTCCTGGCACCGCGCCCCCCGGAAAACGGCTGGGACCCGGCCAGCCTGACCCTGTTGCTCGACGAGCACCGCCCCGACGCGGTGGTCAACCTTGCCTATTACTTCGACTGGTTCCAGGCCGAGTCGGTCAGCGAACAGCGCCTGGCCCAGCAGGAACGCGCGGTGGAGCGGCTTGCCGAACTGTGCCAGCACCACGAAATGGTCCTGGTGCAGCCTTCCAGCTACCGGGTGTTCGATGGCTCGCGCGCCACGGCCTACAGCGAGAAGGACGAGCCGGTTCCGCTCGGCCTGCGCGGCCAGGCCCTGTGGCGCATCGAGCAGAGCGTGCGCGCTACCTGCCCGCAGCATGTGCTGCTGCGCTTCGGCTGGCTGCTGGACGAAAGCCGGGACGGTGCGCTCGGGCGTTTCCTGACCCGCGCCGAACAACCCCAGGAGCTGCTGCTGGCCGATGACCGGCGCGGCAACCCGACGCCGGTGGACGACGCCGCGCGGGTGATCCTCTCGGTGCTCAAGCAGCTCGACTGCAAGGCGCCGCTGTGGGGTACCTACCACTACGCCGGCAACGAGGCCACCACGCCGCTGGCGCTGGGCCAGGCGATCCTCGGCGAAGCCGCGCAGTGGCACAAGCTGGCCGTGCAGCAACCGACCGCCCAGGCCCATGCCGCGCGCCCGGATGCCAGCGAAGAGCCGCAGCATGCGGTGCTGGCCTGCAAGAAGATCCTTCACACCTTCGGCATCAAGCCGCGCGCCTGGCGTGCCGGCTTGCCGCCCCTACTGGACCGTTTCTACCGACATGGCTGACGCCCCCATCCTGATCACCGGCGGTGCCGGCTTCATTGGCTCCCACCTGTGCGATGCGCTGCTGGAAAAAGGCTACGCGGTACGCATTCTCGATGACCTGTCCACCGGCAAGCGCAGCAACCTGCAACTCGGCCACCCGCAGCTGGAATTGATCGAGGGCGATGTCGCCGATGCGGCCCTGGTCGCGCGCGCCGCCGCCGGTTGCCGGGCCGTGGTGCACCTGGCCGCGGTGGCCTCGGTGCAGGCGTCGGTCGAGGACCCGGTAAAAACCCACCAGAGCAATTTCATCGGCACCCTCAACGTCTGTGAAGCGATGCGTCAGCATGGCGTTCGCCGGGTGCTGTTCGCTTCCAGCGCGGCGGTGTACGGCAACAATGGCGAAGGCCAGTCCATCGCCGAAGACACGCCCAAGGCACCGCTGACCCCGTACGCGGTGGACAAGCTGGCCAGCGAGCAATACCTGGATTTCTACCGTCGCCAGCACGGCCTGGAGCCGGTGGTATTCCGTTTCTTCAATATCTTCGGCCCGCGCCAGGACCCGTCCTCGCCGTATTCCGGAGTCATCAGCATCTTCTGCGAGCGTGCCACCAGCGGCAAACCCATCATGGTGTTCGGCGATGGCGAACAGACCCGTGATTTCCTGTATGTCGGTGACCTGGTCCAGGTGATGGTCCAGGCGCTGGAGCAGCCGGCGGTGGAAGAGGGCGCGGTGAACATCGGCCTGAACCAGGCGACTTCGCTGAACCAGTTGCTCAAGGCACTGGAACAGGTGATCGGCAGCCTGCCGCCGATCAGCCACGGCCCGGCGCGCTCCGGGGATATCCGCCATTCGCGGGCGGACAATGCGCGGCTGCTGGCACGCTTCGACTTCCCGGAGCCAACGCCATTCGTTGAAGGCGTGGCACGGTTGCTCGGCAAGGCCTGAGGCCGGCGGCCACAGGGGCAGCGTAATTCTTGTGGGAGCGGGTTTACCCGCGAAGCAGGCGGCGCGGTGGATGGCACCGGCTCTGCCGGTGTTCGCGGGTAAACCCGC
>NZ_VZZR01000058.1:0-33928 GCF_009650555.1 Pseudomonas sp. EMN2 | reverse complement strand
CCAAAGTAGGCCGCCGTAAGGGCGGAAAGGTGACTAAAAGTCGACATCGCCGCCGAATGCGCATACATCTATCAAAACCAACACACTAGGCCCCGAACCCGAACCCTCACCCCAACTCAAGCCAAATCGGTGCATGATCCGAAGGCTTCTCCATCCCCCGCAGCTCATAGTCAATCCCCGCCGCCTTGACCCGAGGCAGCAACCCCTGCGAAGCCATGATCAAGTCGATCCGCAGCCCACGCTTGGGCTCATCCTCGAACCCCCGGCTGCGATAGTCGAACCAGCTGAACTGATCAGCCACTTCCGGGTGCAGATGGCGGAACGTGTCGACCAGCCCCCAGCCCTTGAGCCGCTCCATCCACTCGCGCTCTTCAGGCAGGAAACTGCACTTGCCAGTCTTCAACCAGCGCTTGGCGTTGTCCGCTCCGATGCCGATGTCGCAATCCTGCGGCGAAATGTTCACATCACCCATCACCAGCAGCGGCTGGTCATTCTTGAACTGGTTCTCCAGCAACACCTGCAAGTCGCTGTAGAAGCGTTGCTTGGCCGGGAACTTGGTGGGGTGGTCGCGGCTCTCGCCCTGGGGGAAGTAGCCATTCATTACCGTGATCGGCGTGCCGTTACGGTCGGCGAAGGTGCCCCAGATGAAGCGGCGCTGGGCATCCTCCTCATCACTGGCGAAACCCTTGGACAGCGACAGCGGCTTCTCCCGAGACAGCAGCGCCACGCCGTAGTGGCCCTTCTGGCCATGGTAATGCACGTGGTAGCCGAGCGCCTCGACTTCAGCCAGCGGGAACTGCTCGTCGCTGACCTTGGTTTCCTGCAGGCCGATCACGTCCGGCTGGTGCTTGTCGATCAGCGCCGCCAGCTGGTGCGGGCGGGCGCGCAGGCCATTGATGTTGAACGAGACGACTTTCATGGAAAGACAATCCTGGTAAAAGCCACGAATGCTAGCCGACATCGCCGGCGGCGGCCAGCGTGGCGACCCAGGGTTGGCGCTGCTAACGTGCTGTGGGAGCTGAACGATATGCGGTGCAGTCACTCCAAGGCACTGCACGCCCATTCCAGGAGGACCGCCCGCGATGCCCGACGCCCCAGCCGCACCAGCCCGGATCTGCCTGCTCGACGAAGGCTACGCTCGCGAGGCTCGCTCGCTGCTGTACCACGCCTACCGCCATGAACCGACCTTTGCCTGGCTGTTCGAAGCCCAGCGCCCTGGCTATGAACAGCGCCTGCGGGTGCTGGTGCGCGAATGGCTGCGCCAGCACTTCTACCTGCAGCTGCCGGCGATCGGCCTGCTGCTGGAAGACCGCCTGGTCGGGATCGCGCTGATCGTGCCGCCGCAACGTCGGCTGGGTGTGGCTGACAGCTGGGCATGGCGCCTGCGCATGATGCTCGGCACCGGTCTGCGCTGCACACGACGCTATCTGGACTACCAGGCTGCGCTGGCTGGCTGCCTGCCGAGCGGGCAGGTGCATGTACTGCCGCTGCTGGGTGTGCACCCGCAGTTCCAGGGGCAGCACTACGGCGAACAGTTGCTGCAAGCAGTGCACGACTGGTGCGCCGATGACCCGACCACCCAGGGCGTGGTGCTGGATACCGGCAATGCACACTACCTGGCCTTTTATGAGCGCCAGGGCTATCAGGAGATCGGCGAGGTCGCGGTAGGGCCGATCCGCGAAAGGGTGTTCTTCCATCCCAATCCGGAGTCGTCCAGGGCGACAGTTGTGTGACCGGTATTGACAGGCGGCACCCTTGACCGGCTCGCTCTGGTAGCATGCGCCGCATGACGTATTCAGGAAGACTCTGCTGGGGCCTGCTGTTGCTGGCCGCCAGCTCCATGGCATGGGCGCAGAGCGAGCTGCTGGTCCGGGTGAAACCCGCCAACAAGCCGCTCAAGGCCAATATCGAAGGTTATATCGGCAGCCTCGGCGAGCGCGATGAAGAAGCGCTGCTGCGTTTCAGTCGCGGCGCCGAGGAGCAGACACGCAAGGCGGCGCAGGCGCTGGGTTATTACCAGGCGCGCATCGACAGCGAAGTAAAGGCGCCGAGTGACAAGGACAAACCCCCGCAACTGATCATCCGCGTCGAACCGGGTGAGCCGGTACGCCTGCGCAACGTGACGGTGCGCATCGAAGGGCCGGCCAGCGAAATGCAGGCATTTCGCATCCCCGACAGCAAGGCGCTGCGCCCCGGCGAGCAACTCAATCATGGGCACTACGAAGATGCCAAGCGACTGATCCTCAACCAGGCGTCGCGCTATGGCTTTTTCAGTGGTCGCTTCACACGCCAGCGCCTGGCAGTCGACCCCCAGGCCGGCGTCGCCGACATCGAACTGATCTACCTGAGCGGGCCACGCTATCGCCTGGGGGCGGTGCACTTCGGCGGTGACACGCCCCTGGACCAGGACCTGCTGCAGCGCATGGTGCAGTTCCAGCCGGGCACCCCTTACGACTCGGAGTTGATCGCCGAACTCAACAACGACCTGCAATCGAGCGGCTATTTCGAAGGCGTACGGGTGGATGCCGCGCCGACCGCCGCCGTGGGCGAAGACATTCCCGTCGAAGTTCGCCTCGACACGCGTAAACCCCGCACCATGGGCCTGGGCCTGGGTTTTTCGACCGACGTCGGCCCACGTGCCAAGGCCAACTGGACCCGCCACTGGGTCAACCCGCAAGGCCATAGCTACGGTTGGGAGACCGAACTGTCGGCACCCCGGCAGAACGTCGGCCTGTGGTACGACATCCCGCTCGATCCACCGCTCACCGACAAGTTGCGTTTTGCTGGCGGCTACCAGAACGAGGACATCGCCGGCACCGACACGCTGAGCAAGCTGCTGACCGTCGGTCCGGAATGGCACAGCAAGCTTCCCAGCGGTTGGCAGCGGGTGATCTCGCTCAAGTACCAACGCGAAGAATATCGCCTGGGTGACGACTCGGGACTGAGCAACCTTTTGATGCCAGGGGTGAGTTTTGCCTACTTGCGCAGCGACAACCGGATAGATCCGCACCAGGGCTATCGGCTGCAGTTCGACCTGCAGGCGGCCAAGGAGGGGCTGGGTTCGGATGCCAACCTGGTGCACGGCAATGTGCTGCTCAAAGGCCTGACCACACTCGGCCATAACCACCGCTTCCTCGGTCGCGTGCAGTTCGGCGGCAGCGCCACCAACGGCTACCAGCAGAACATCCCACCGTCGCTGCGCTTCTTCGCCGGTGGCGACCAGAGCGTGCGTGGCTACGACTACCAGTCGCTGTCGCCGGAGAACAACAAGGGCGACCGCATCGGTGGTCGCTACCTGGTGGCCGGCAGTGCCGAATATCAGTACTCGATCGCCGAAAAATGGCGCCTGGCAACCTTCATCGACCAGGGCAACTCGTTCAACAACCTGGAACTGCCCAGCCTCAAGACCGGTGTCGGCATCGGCGTGCGCTGGGTTTCGCCGGTAGGGCCGCTGCGCCTGGACCTGGCCCACGCGCTGGATGACGACGGTGGTTTTCGTTTGCACTTTTCCATGGGGCCCGAGCTGTGATACGTGTGTTCAGAACCCTCTTGCTGGTTATCAGCATTTTGTTGCTGCTGATCGCCTTGCCGCTGGGCCTGGTGCTGGGTACCCAGGCGGGCAGCCGTTGGGTAATGGGACTGGTGCCGGGGCTTGAGGTCAGCGACTTCGAAGGGCGCCTGGGTGGCACTTGGCAAGCCAGCCAACTGCGCTGGGTTGACGGCGAGAGCCGGGTCGAGCTGCAAGCCCCGCAGCTGGCCTGGTCCCCGACCTGCCTGTTGCGCGCCACCCTGTGCATCGAGCGTCTGCAGGCCGAGCGTATCGACATGGCCTTCGCCCCTGGCGACAGCGAGCCCGACAGCGGCCCGCTGCAACTGCCGGCGCTGAACCTGCCGCTGGCCATCGAACTGGGCGAGGTCAAGGTCGGCCAGCTTCGGCTTGATGGCAGCGAGCTGCTGGGCAATCTGCAACTGGCTGCGCACTGGACCACGGCCGGCCTGAGGGTCGACAGCTTGCAATTGCAGCGCGACGACTTGCACCTTGAACTGAAGGGCGAGCTGCAACCGCAAGGCAACTGGCCGCTGCAACTGCAAGGTACCTTGCAGCTGCCGTCCGTGGACGGCCAACCCTGGCAGTTGGCGTTGAGCGCCAAGGGTGAGCTGCAACAGACTCTGACACTGGACGCCACCAGCAGCGGCTACCTCGATGCCCGCTTGAACGGCGAGCTGCAGGCCCTGGCCGAACACCTGCCGGCGAAGCTGAGCCTGCGTGCCGAGGCGTTCAAGCCCGCCGCCAGCCTGCCCGACACCCTGCAACTCAACCAGCTCAGGCTCGACGCCCAGGGCGACCTGCTCAAGGGCTACCAGCTCTCCGGTGCGGCCACGCTGCCGGCGGAGCAGGTCCCGGTGGGCCTGGTGCTGGCCGGCAAGGTGGACGCCAAGGGCGCCCGGCTCGATGCCCTGGACCTCAATGCCAGCGATACCCAGCGCGTCAAGCTGCAGGCCAGTGCCGACTGGCAGCAGGGCTTGAGCGCTGACGCCAGCATCGACTGGCTCGATTTCCCCTGGTTGCGCCTGTACCCCCTCGAGCAACCGCCGCAGGTGACCCTCAAGCGCTTCAATGCCCAGGTGCAGTACCGCGATGGCAACTACAAGGGCGTGTTCAACGGTGACCTGGATGGCCCGGCCGGTGCCTTCACCGTCGCCAGCCCGTTCGACGGTGACCTTGGCCAGGTGCGCTTGCCGCAGCTGGCGCTGAGTGCAGGGCAGGGCAAGGCAACCGGTAGCGTCGCCTTGCGCTTTGCCGACACCCTGGCCTGGGATGTCGACCTGCAGCTGGCAGCGCTCGACCCGGCCTACTGGCTGGCCGAGCTGCCCGGTACCCTGGCCGGGCCATTGCGCAGCCAGGGCGAGCTGAAGAACCAGCAATTGCAGCTCAAGGCGCAGCTCGACCTCAAGGGGCGCCTGCGTGGCCAGCCAGCCGTGCTCAAGGTGGATGCCGACGGCAAGGGCGACCATTGGACCCTGGGCAGCCTCGCGGTGCAGCTGGGCGAAAACCGCATCAACGGCAGCGGCAGCCTGCAGCAGCGCCTGGCCGGGCGTGTCGACCTCGACCTGCCGCGGCTTGGCCAGCTCTGGCCGCAGTTGCAGGGCCAGGTCAAGGGCCGCCTGGACCTGGCGGGCACCCTCGCAGCGCCCCAGGGCAGCCTCACGCTGCACGGCCAGCAACTGGCGCAGGCCGACAACCGTGTACAGCGGCTGGACCTCGAGGCGCGCCTGGACAATGCCCAGCGTGGGCAGCTCACGCTCAAGGCCGGCGCTATCCGCCTGGGCGATACCCCGTTGGGCAACCTGGATGTGCAGGGCAAGGGCGATATCCGCCAGCAAGCTGCCACCCTGGCGCTCGATGGCCCGCAGCTCAAGCTCGACCTGGCGCTCGACGGCACCCTCAGCAAGGGCGACTGGCGCGGTCGCCTGGCCAGCGGACGTATCCAGGCCGGTGGCCAGGACTGGCAACTGCAAGCCCCGGCGCGCCTGCAGCGTCTGGCCAGCGGTCAGCTGGACTTCGGTGGCCATTGCTGGCGCGCAGGCCAGGCTAGCCTGTGTGGCGAGGACCAGCGCCTGGCACCGGAGCCGCGCCTGCGCTACCACCTCAAGCAGTTCCCGCTGGACAGCCTGGCGCAGTGGCTGCCCAAGGACTTCGCCTGGCAGGGGCTGCTCAATGCCGACATCAACCTCGATATCCCGGCCAGCGGCCCCAAGGGCAGTATTCGTATCGATGCCGGCGGCGGCACCCTGCGCGTGCGTGACAAGGGGCGCTGGGTCGATTTTCCCTACCAGGTTCTGCGCCTGGACAGCACCCTGGCACCGCGTCGGGTGGACACCCGCCTGGACTTTCGTGGCGAGCGCCTGGGGGAGCTGACCCTCGACACCCGCCTTGATCCGCTTGGGCGCAACAAGCCGCTGACCGGCGAGTTCCGCCTGGCCGGACTGGAGCTGTCGGTGGCCCGGCCGTTCCTGCCGATGGTCGAGCGCCTGGCCGGCCAGCTCAATGGCAGCGGGCGCCTGTCGGGCAGCCTGTTGGCACCGCAGGTCAACGGCAACCTGGCGTTGAGCGGCGGTGAAGTCAGTGGCGCAGAGTTGCCGGTGAGCCTGCAGGCACTTTCACTGCAGGCGCTGATCGCCGGCGAGCAGGTGCAACTCAAGGGCGACTGGCGCAGTGGCGACGCCGGGCGTGGCGAGCTGGCCGGGCAGATGACCTGGGGGCAGGCGCTGGCCATGGA
Source organism: Pseudomonas sp. EMN2 (assembly GCF_009650555.1). Taxonomy (NCBI): domain Bacteria; kingdom Pseudomonadati; phylum Pseudomonadota; class Gammaproteobacteria; order Pseudomonadales; family Pseudomonadaceae; genus Pseudomonas; species Pseudomonas sp. EMN2. Next base: position 27,647 of record NZ_VZZR01000058.1, on the reverse strand, counting down.
GTTGCGACTGAGCGGCCAGCAGCTGCCCGTCACCGTCGAGCCCTACGCGGTGCTCGAGGTTGCGCCCGACCTGGTCATCCGCCTGGTCGACGACAAACTGGCAGTAACCGGCAAGGTGCTGGTGCCCAAGGGCAAGATCACCGTGCGTGAACTGCCACCGTCGACGGTGCAGGTATCCGACGACACGGTGATCGTTGGCCACCAGACGCAAGAGGGCAAGCCGCCCATGGCGGTGGCGATGGACATCGACGTCGAGGTCGGCCGCGACAAGCTGTCGTTCAGTGGTTTCGGCCTCACCGCCAACCTGCTCGGCCACGTGCACATCGGTGACAATCTCGATACCCGCGGGGAGCTGAGCCTGGCCGATGGTCGCTACCGTGCCTATGGCCAGCGCCTTACCATCCGCCGGGCGCGCCTGCTGTTCGCGGGGCCCATCGACCAGCCGTACCTGGATATCGAAGCGATTCGGCAGGTGGATGATGTGATTGCCGGTATCCGCCTGAGCGGCAGCGCCGAACAACCCACCACCAAGGTGTTTTCGGAGCCGGCGATGAGCCAGGAGCAGGCGTTGTCCTATCTGGTGCTGGGGCGGCCACTGGGAGCGTCGGGTGAAGACAGCAACATGTTGGCCGAGGCGGCGTTGGGCCTGGGTTTGGCGGGCAGTGCGGGGATCACTGGCAGCCTGGCGTCGAACCTGGGGATCGAAGATTTCCAGCTCGACACCGAGGGCTCGGGCACCAGCACCAGTGTGGTCGCCAGCGGCAACCTGAGCGAGCGGCTGAGCCTGCGTTACGGTGTGGGAGTGTTCGAGCCTGCTAATACCATTGCCCTGCGCTACAAACTGAGCAAGAAAGTCTACCTGGAGGCCGCCAGCGGCCTGGCCAGCTCGTTGGACATTTTCTACAAGCGCGACTTCTGACTGTTCGGGCTCGTCCGCGCCAGCTGCCAGTGGCTGGGCGCGGACGCCTCTGGTCGTTTCATTCATCCGTTCAACGCTTAGCGAGCCTGGCAGTCCTGGCGCCGAATGTTGCCGATCTGTCGCAGGCTAAGCCCGTATTTGTCGGCCAGCAGGCTGCGTGACAGGCCGTTGGCGCTTTCCTTCTGAATCTGCTGGTTGCGCAGTTGGCGCTGAAAGTGGTCGGCCTTGGGGATTTCCAGAGCCAGGCCGGCAAAGCGCTTGATCAGCGCGTCGAGCGCTTCGGGCGGCAAGACATCTGCCAATTTGGTTCGTGAGCGGTGCTTGGGGATGTATTTGGGACGCCCGCCGAACGCACAGGTGAGCCGATAGGCATTTTCGAGGCCGATGCATTCGATCAGAACCTGCAGTGATTGGGGCAGTTGGGTAACTTCGATGTTGTTGAGGTCTGGCATATCCACGCAAAGCATCCTTGAACTGTGGGATCGTTTGACGCGGGGCCTTTGCATAGACCGCGCATCGAGGGTTGCCATGGCGCGGCTGGGCGCTTGGCTGGCCTCGATTTTCAAACAGCATCAGAAAGGGTCGCTAGGCGCGAATCGGACCGGTGCTTGTAGCCTTGTCGGCACGACGATTGAAAGCAATCGCGATAATTGATGTATGAAAAATCTTCACCCTTACGCTACAGGCCCCAAAAGTCCTAGAGAAGACCTTCCATGGTGGCAGTTTGGGTGGGTCACCCCAAGCAATTGCAAGGGAACAGTATTCCCAGGGATCCGGGCGTCGACCGGCAAGGTGATTTTGCGTCAGGCCAGCAGCGAATCTGCTGCTGCGGGGAGGCGTGCGTCGTAGGTTGGCAGGAATATCAGCGTAGGAAATGGCGGCGAGGTATCATGACGCCGGCTCCAAGGGAGCCTCATGTCCCCGATGTCGCAAGGAACTCCCGATGACACATGTGCAGCGCCTGAAATATTCGATCCTGATCATCCTGGTGGTACTGGGGATCATGCTCGGCCTGAGTCACCTGCAGAAGCAGGGCACCATCAGCGAGCAGACATTCCAGTACATCGCCATCGCCGTTGCGGTGGTCGTGGTGGTGATCAACGGGATCCTGCGGCGCAAGGTCAAGCCCTGAGGCGGGCCGGCCGGCAGATCATGGCCGGCCGTACGCTCAACGCAAGGTAGGCTGCTCGAGTACGGCGCGGGCCTGGGGCTCGAGGCTGTAGCACTTGTCGTTGCCCAGGCTGATGACACCTTCGGTGCACAGCCGCTTGAGCACCTCACGCACGCTGAGGAACGACAACGGAATGTCCAACTGCTCAAGGTGCGCGTGGACACCGCGCACGCCAATACTGCGGCCGTTGCGATCGGCGCTGTGCAGGGCGTCGATGACTTTGAGGCGGATCAGGCTGGTACGCAGCCCGTAGACACGCAGCAGCTCGCGAATCTGCTCGTTGCCGGTGCGCACTTCCTGTACGCAGGGCGTGCTGACCGGGCTGTGCGTCGCCGGCAGCGCGGGGTGTGGGTTATGCATGCGAATGCTCCTTTTCATCGACCGCAGCGGATTCATCGTTGTTGCCTCTCTCACCTATTAAGACGAACGAGAACGGCAAAACTGCAGTCCCTCGGTAAAAAAATCTGAAATGCCTTGTTGAAGACGTTGCAGCAGGCAAGAGGGCGTAAAATTTTCATCCGGCCATTCGTCTGATCGGGATAACCCCCGATTGCACGAGGAGTGCCTGTGATCCCTCTTTCGCGTCCTACCCTGCGCCTTGGCCTCGCCGCCGCCCTGGTTGCCTCGAGCCTGCTGGCGCAGGCGCGCGAGGCTACCGGCGAAGCCTCTGCGCAGATCCGTCGCACCAGCTTCGGTGTGCCGCACATCCTGGCCAATGACGAGCGTGGCCTGGGCTATGGCATCGGCTATGCCTACGCCCAGGACAATCTGTGCCTGCTGGCCAACGAGGTGCTGACGGTCAACGGCGAGCGCTCCCGCTATTTCGGTGCTGACGGCAAGACCGTGGAGCAACGCGACAACCTCGCCAGCGACCTGTTCTTCACCTGGCTCAACAACCCCATTGCAGTCAACGGCTTCCTGCAGGCACAGCCGGCAGCAGTGCGCGACCTGCTGGACGGCTATGCCCGCGGCTACAACCGCGCCCTGGGTGAGCGGCGGGCTCAGGGCCTGCCCGCCGAGTGCGGGGCGGGCGACTGGGTGCGGCCGATCACCAGCCTGGACCTGGTCAAGTTGACCCGGCGCCTGTTGGCCGAAGGTGGCCTAGGCCAGTTCGCCGAGGCCGTGGTGGCGGCGACCCCGCCCAACCTTGCGGCGCAGCGGCCCACGGTCGACTACAGCGTGGCCCTGGCCCAGCAGCAACTGTTCGCCATGAGCCGTGGCAGCAACGCCGTTGCGGTGGGCGCGCAGCGCTCGGCCAATGGCCGTGGCCTGTTGTTGGCCAACCCGCATTTCCCTTGGGTAGGCGGAATGCGCTTCTACCAGATGCAACTGACCATCCCCGGGCAGCTGGATGTCATGGGGGCGGCGTTGCCGGGCCTGCCGGTGGTCAACATCGGTTTCAACAAGCACCTGGCCTGGACCCACACGGTAGATACGTCGAAGCATTTCACCGTGTATCGCCTGCAACTCGACCCGAAAGACCCAACCCGCTACCTGGTCGATGGCCAGTCGCTGCCGCTTGAGCAGCAGAAGGTCAGCGTCACGGTGAAAGGCGAGGGCGGCGCGCTGCAGCAGGTCGAACGGCCCATCTACCTGTCGAAGTTTGGCCCCGTGGTGCAGTGGCCCGGCCGACTGGACTGGGACAATCAGGCGGCCTACGCGCTGCGTGACGCCAACCTGGAAAACACCCGGGTGCTGCAGCAGTGGTATCGGATCAACCGCGCCGACAGCCTTGGCGCGTTGCAAGCGTCGGTGGCGCAGTTGCAGGGCATCCCCTGGGTCAACACCCTGGCGGTCGATGCAGCGGGGCAGGCACTGTACCTGAATCAGTCAGTGGTGCCCTATGTCGATGAAGAGCTGCTGGCCCGTTGCGGCAACCCTGGCGTCACCGAGCCGGTGGTGGTGCTGGACGGCTCGCGCAGTGCCTGCCAGTGGAAGGTCGACGCCCAGGCCGCACAACCGGGGATCTTCCCGGCGCGCCTGCAACCTAGCCTGGTGCGCGGTGACTTCGTGCAGCACTCCAATGACTCGGCCTGGTTGGCCAACCCCGCTGCGCCATTGGCCGGTTTCTCGCCGCTGCAAAGCCGCGCCGAACAACCGCTGGGCATGCGCAGCCGCTTCGCCCTGCAGCGCCTGCAAGGTAGCGCCAAGCTGGACGGCGATGCCCTGAAGCGCATGGTTTTCGATGATGAGGTCTACCTGGCCAGCCTGCTGTTGCCCGACCTGCTGCAATGGTGCAAAGGCGCGCCGGCGGATGTCGCGGCGGTATGCGCCAGCCTGCAGGCCTGGAATGGCAAGGCTGACCTGGAGGCCGGGATCGGCCTGGTGCACTTCGAGAACATCGCCGGCGCGCTGGCCGAACATCGCGAAAGCTGGCGAGTGGCGTTCGATCCGGCCGATCCACTGCATACGCCTCGTGGCCTGGCAGTGGAGCAGGCGGCGGTGGGCAAACTGTTGCACCAGGCTGCACTGGCCTCGTTGGCCCAGGTTGGCGAAGCCGGTATCGCTGCCGAGCAGCGTTGGGGGCAGATCCAGCAGGCCAGCGATGGCACGCCGGTGCCAGGCGGTCCGCAGGAGTTGGGGGTGTATAACGCCATGCTCAGTGTGCCGGTTGCACCGGGCAAGCGCCTGGTGGTCAGCGGCTCCAGCTACCTGCAGGTGGTCAGCTTTACCGAGCAGGGGCCGCAGGCACAGGGTTTGTTGGCGTTTTCGTTGTCCAGCGAGGCGGCTTCGGCCCACGCCGGTGACCAGACCCGCGCCTTTGCGGCCAAGCAGCTGTCAGCGATCCCGTTCACCGAGGCGCAGATCAAGGCGGATCCGCAGTATCGGCAGTATGTGATCAGCGAGAAGGACAGGGCGGCGGTGGTCAGCGCCCAGTAAGGCTCGCCGGCTTTCACTGTAGGAGCGGCCTTGTGCCGCGAAAGGGCTGCAACGCAGCCCCTGGCTTTTAAATCGCCGGGGCCGCTTCGCGGCCCTTTCGCGGCGCAAGGCCGCTCCTACAGGAGGAGGTCCATAGCCTCAGGCGAAATCGAACGGGGCCAGTTGAAAGCCCTGTTCATCCACCTGCAGCGTCCAGCCACGCCGGTCCCAGTCACCGAGCACGATCCGCCGCGCCGGTTGTCCATCGACCACCAGCTTGTGGATCGCCGGGCGGTGCGTGTGGCCATGCACCAGGGTGCGTACGCCATGGGCGGCCATCACCTTGGGCACTTCCTCCGGGGTCACGTCGACGATCTCGGTGGCCTTCATGCGGGTCTGCGAGCGGCTTTCACTGCGCAGCTTGCGTGCCAGTTTGTGCCGCGTGGACAGCGGCAGGTGCCGCAGGATCCACAGCGTCAGCGGATTGCGCAGGTAGCGGCGCAGCTTCATGTAGGCCACGTCGCGGGTGCACAGGGTATCGCCATGCATCAGCAATACCTGCTCGCCACCCAGCTCGACCACGCTGGGGTCGGCCAGCAGGGTGCAGCCGGCGGCTTCGCAGAACGCCTGGCCGATAAGGAAGTCGCGGTTGCCGTGCATCAGGTACACCGCCGTGCCGCTGTCGCTCAGTTGGCGCAGGGCCTGGCAGATCGACTGCTGGAACGGGGTCATGGCATCGTCGCCGATCCACGCCTCGAAGAAGTCGCCAAGGATGTACAGCGCCTTGGCGTGACGGGCGCGGCCGTCGAGCAGATCAAGAAACGCCCGGACAATGTCCGGGCGTTCTTCTTGCAGGTGCAGATCGGAGATCAGCAGAATCACTCAATGATCTCGGCTTTCTCGATGATCACGTCTTCTTTCGGTACGTCCTGGTGGCCAGCCTTGGAACCGGTGGCGACTTTTTCGATGGCGTCGACAACTTCGGTGCCCTCGGTCACTTTACCGAACACGGCGTAGCCCCAGCCCTGGACATTCTTGCCGCTGTGGTTGAGGAAGTCGTTGTTGGAAGCGTTGATGAAGAACTGCGCGGAGGCCGAGTGCGGCTCCATGGTACGGGCCATGGCGATGGTGTACTTGTCGTTCTTCAGGCCGTTGTCGGCTTCGTTCTGGATGCTGGCGCGCTTGTCGCGCTTTTCGTTCATGCCTGGCTCGAAACCACCGCCCTGGATCATGAAGCCCTTGATCACACGGTGGAACACGGTGTTGCTGTAGTGGCCGGCTTCAACGTAAGCCAGGAAGTTGGCAACGGTGATCGGGGCTTTTTCGGCGTTCAGTTCGATGACGATGTCGCCGTGGTTGGTGCTCAGTTTGACTTTGGACATGCTTAAGTTCGCTCTCAAGGCATCGGAAATAGGGGGCGCAGGGCGCTCGGGTTAGCTGACGCAGGATCAGCAGGCCGCGGCACATGCCACAAGGTGCGCGGCGGCCATTCTGCCGGTTTAGACCGGCGGCTGCGACAAATAGCTGCGCAAATCGCGTCAGTTTGTCTGCGCCCGGCTGTCAGCAGCTTGACTGCTTCGGCTATGATAGGCCCTTTGTTTCAATCGGCCTACCCAGGCCAGCTACCTGCATTCAAGGACACTATGAGCAAGCCCACTGCCGACAACGCGCCCAACGCCGCTGCCAAAGGCGCCCCCGCCGTCCCTGTGAACTTCCTGCGGCCGATCATCCAGGCCGACCTGGACGCGGGCAAGCACAGCAGCATCGTCACCCGTTTTCCGCCAGAGCCCAACGGCTACCTGCACATCGGTCATGCCAAGTCGATCTGTGTCAACTTCGGTCTGGCCAAGGAATTCGGCGGTGTCTGCCACCTGCGCTTCGACGACACCAACCCGGCCAAGGAAGACCAGGAATACATCGACGCCATCATGAGCGACGTGAAATGGCTGGGCTTCGACTGGGCCGGCGAGGTGCGCTATGCCTCCAACTACTTCGACCAGTTGCACGACTGGGCCGTTGAACTGATCAAGCGTGGCAAGGCCTATGTCTGCGACCTGACCCCTGATCAGGCCAAGGAATACCGCGGCAGCCTGACCGAGCCGGGCAAGAACAGCCCGTTCCGCGAGCGCAGCGTCGAAGAGAACCTCGAGCTGTTCGCCCGCATGAAGGCCGGCGAGTTCAAGGACGGTGAGCGCGTGTTGCGGGCCAAGATCGACATGGCCTCGCCGAACATGAACCTGCGCGACCCGATCCTCTACCGCATCCGCCATGCCCACCATCACCAGACCGGTGACAAGTGGTGCATCTACCCGAACTACGACTTCACCCACGGGCAGTCCGATGCCATCGAAGGCATCACCCACTCGATCTGCACCCTGGAGTTCGAAGGCCACCGCCCGCTGTACGACTGGTTCCTCGACAACCTGCCGGTACCGGCGCACCCGCGCCAGTACGAGTTCAGCCGCCTGAACCTGAATTACACCATCACCTCCAAGCGCAAGCTCAAGCAGCTGGTCGACGAGAAGCACGTCAGCGCCTGGGATGACCCGCGTATGTCGACCCTGTCGGGCTTCCGCCGCCGTGGCTACACACCGGCATCGATCCGCAATTTCTGCGAAATGATCGGCACCAACCGTTCCGACGGCGTGGTCGACATGGCGATGCTCGAATTCAGCATCCGTGACGACCTCGACCGTACCGCGCCACGCGCCATGTGCGTGCTGCGTCCGCTGAAAGTGGTCATCACCAACTATCCAGAGGGCCAGGTCGAGCAGCTCGAACTGCCGCGCCACCCGAAAGAGGATATGGGCGTACGCGTCTTGCCGTTCGCCCGCGAACTGTACATCGACCGCGACGACTTCATGGAAGAGCCGCCCAAGGGCTACAAACGCCTGGAACCGGCCGGTGAAGTGCGCCTGCGCGGCAGCTACGTGATCCGCGCCGACGAGGCGATCAAGGACGCCGACGGCAACATCGTCGAGCTGCGCTGCTCGTACGATCCGGACACCCTGGGCAAGAACCCCGAAGGCCGCAAGGTCAAGGGCGTGATCCACTGGGTGCCGGCCGCAGGCAGCGTCGAGTGCGAAGTGCGCCTGTACGACCGCCTGTTCCGCTCCGCCAACCCGGAAAAGACCGAAGACGGCGGCAGCTTCCTCGACAACATCAACCCCGATTCGCTGCAGGTGCTGACCGGCTGCCGCGCCGAGCCATCGCTGGGCCAGGCCCAACCTGAAGACCGCTTCCAGTTCGAACGCGAAGGCTACTTCTGCGCCGACCTGAAAGACAGCCAGCCGGGCCGCCCGGTGTTCAACCGCACCGTCACCCTGCGTGACTCCTGGGGCAGCTGAGGAACCGCCGTGCTTAACATCTACAACACGCTGACCAAGACCAAGGAAGCCTTCAAGCCGCTCGATGGCAACAAGGTGCGCATGTACGTGTGCGGCATGACCGTGTACGACTACTGCCACCTGGGCCACGGCCGCAGCATGGTGGCCTTCGACCTGGTCACCCGCTGGCTGCGCAAGAGCGGCTATGAGCTGACCTATGTGCGCAACATCACCGACATTGACGACAAGATCATCAACCGTGCCAACGAGAACGGCGAGTCGTTCGACGCCCTGACCGCGCGCATGATCGACGCGATGCACGAGGACGAGCGCCGCCTGAGCATCCTCAAGCCCGACCTGGAGCCCCGTGCCACCGACCATATCCCCGGCATGCACGCGATGATCCAGACCCTGATCGACAAGGGTTACGCCTACGCCCCGGGTAATGGCGACGTGTACTACCGCGTCGGCAAGTTCGTCGGCTACGGCAAGCTGTCGCGCAAGAAGATCGAAGACCTGCGCATCGGCGCACGCATCGAAGTCGACGAGGCCAAGCAGGACCCGCTGGACTTCGTGCTGTGGAAGGGCGTCAAGCCGGGCGAGCCGTACTGGGATTCGCCGTGGGGCCCGGGCCGTCCGGGCTGGCACATCGAGTGCTCGGTGATGTCCACCTGCTGCCTGGGCGAGAGCTTCGACATCCATGGCGGCGGCAGCGACCTTGAGTTCCCGCACCACGAGAACGAGATCGCCCAGAGCGAGGCGGCCACCGGCAAGCAGTACGCCAACGCCTGGATGCACTGCGGCATGATCCGCATCAATGGCGAGAAGATGTCCAAGTCGTTGAACAACTTCTTCACCATCCGCGACGTGCTCGACAAGTACCACCCGGAAGTGGTGCGTTACCTGCTGGTGGCCAGCCACTACCGCAGCGCGATCAACTACTCCGAAGACAGCCTGCGTGACTCCAAAGGCGCACTGGAGCGCTTCTACCACGCCCTGCGTGGTCTGCCGCGCGTGGCGGCCAAGGGCGGTGACGAGTTCGTCGAGCGCTTCAGCGCCGCGATGAACGACGACTTCGGCACCCCTGAAGCCTGCGCCGTGCTGTTTGATCTGGTGCGCGAGATCAACCGCCTGCGTGACAGCGACCTCGAGGCTGCCGCTGGCCTGGCCGGTCGTCTGCGTGAGCTGGGCGATGTGCTGGGTGTGCTGCAACTGGAGGCCGACGACTTCCTGCGCGCAGGGGCCGAAGGCAAGGTCGACGCCGCCGAAGTGGAAGCCTTGATCCAGGCGCGCCTGCAAGCGCGGGCCGACAAGAACTGGGCCGAGTCCGACCGCATCCGCGACCAGATCACTGCCATGGGTGTGGTGCTGGAAGACAGCAAAGGCGCTACCACCTGGCGTTTGGCGGACTGAGTAGCGTCACCCCAAGGCCTGTCTTGTGACTGATCGCGGGGCAAGCCCGCTCCCACGCAGTTTTTCAGATTGCGTGGGAGCGGGCTTGCCCCGCGATGCTTTCATCGGCCCTGAATCGGTCCCGCGCTCAACGCTGGCGCTCCGCCACCGCACGCAACGTGCGCAATGTCACCACCGGCGCATCCACCACGAACCGGTTGGCCAGCCAGCCCGGTACATCGCCGGCCGGATCAGCCTGCAACTGATAGGTCACCTCTGTCCGCTTTGCACCCACCGGCTTCATGATCCATTCGCCATTGATGCGCTTTACGCGAATCAGCCCCGGCTCTTCGGGCACCCTGCCAGGGTCGGCGCTGAGGTGGCGCACCAGCGTACCGTCGTCCAGCCGCTCGGTGCTGACCTTGAGCACCATGTCCCGCGGCAGCGTCGGCCACGGCAGGTTGGTGGTGAGGTACACCCAGGTGCTGTCGCCTTCCACGTCCAGCAGGCGCATCTGCTCGCATGCATACAGCCATTTGCACGCCACCCGCAGGTTTTCCTGCAGGTCGGTGAGCGTGCGCACGCTGGCATTCATGGTGCTGACACCACGGAATTGCTGGTAGGGGGAGCCGGCGACGCTGCTCAGGTAGACGCGAATACCTTCGCGGTCATAGGCCAGCTGCCAGTCGTCGGCGGCCAGCAGCGGGGCTGGCAGCGACAGCAACAGGGCAAGCAGCAGGCGGGAGAGGGGCATGATCGGTGGCCGCAGCAAGGGCAAGCTGCAAGTATGGCCACAAAAACGAAGCCCGCCATCAAGGCGGGCTCGTGGCCATCAACCTGAACTCAACGCTGCGGGTTGAGGGTCAGGTGCACGTGGCGGTTGACGTCTTTGTACAGCAGGTAGCTGAACGGGCCCGGGCCGCCGGAGTAGCAGGCCTGCGGGCAGAAGGCGCGCAGCCACATGAAGTCGCCGGCCTCGACCTCGACCCAGTCCTGGTTCAGGCGGTACACCGCTTTACCTTCCAGGACATACAGGCCGTGTTCCATGACGTGGGTTTCGGCGAACGGGATTACGCCGCCCGGCTGGAAGGTCACGATGTTGACGTGCATGTCGTGGCGCATGTCGGCCATGTCGACGAAGCGGGTGGTCTTCCAGGCGCCTTCGGTGCCCGGCATCTCGATGACGGTGGCGTTGTCGCGGTGGGTGACGAACGACTCCGGCACTGGCAGGCCTTCGACTTTCTGGTAGTGCTTGCGCAGCCAGTGGAAGGTGACGTTGGCCTGGCTGTTGTTGCGCAGGCTCCACTCGGCGCCCGGGGCCAGGAAGGCGTAGCCGCCTGGGACCAGGGTGTGGTGCTTGCCTTCGACGGTGATGTCGATCTGGCCTTCGACCACGAACAGTACCGCTTCGGCGTTCGGGTCCAGCTCAGGGCGCTCGCTGCCGCCTTCCGGGGCGACTTCGACGATGTACTGCGAGAAGGTTTCGGCAAAACCGGTCAGCGGGCGGGCGATGACCCACATGCGCATCTTGTCCCAGAACGGCAGGTGGCTGGTGACGATGTCACGCATCACGCCCTTGGGGATGACGGCATAGGCTTCGGTGAACATGGCACGGTCAGTCAGCAGCTCGGTCTGAGCCGGGTGCCCACCGTGGGGGGCGAAGTAGGATGGTTTCGACATGAACGGTCTCGACTTGTTGTTCTCTCCCCATGCCTTTGACCACACCGGCCGGTGCGTGCAGGGGATGCCGGGACAGCATAAGAGCCTGTCCGTGACATCCACAAATTAAATGTTGAAATACCCGGTATTTGTTTACTGAATGCGAGCCTGGCGCCCGACATGCTCCGCCGGCAGGCGGTCGCCCTGGCCGAACAGCTTGTGGCGCAAGGTGCCATCGGAGTACGCGGTGGGGTAGCGGCCACGGCGTTGCAGTTCGGGCACCAACAGCTCGACCACCTGGGCCAGATCGTCCGGTTGCACCGCATAGGTGAGGTTGAAACCGTCGATGCCGGTCTGCTCCAGCCACTGCTCCAGCTGATCGGCCACCTCGCTGGCGCTGCCCACCAGCACCGGGCCGCGCCCACCCAGGCCGACGAACTCGGCGGCCTCGCGCACGGTCCAGCGGCGGCTCGGGTCGGCGGCAGTGAACGCCGCCAGGGCGGCGCGGCCGGCGTCATTCTCCACATATTCAATGGGCGCGTCGGGGTCCAGGCCTGCGAAGTCGATGCCGGTCCAGCCCGACAGCAGGGCCAGGGCGGCATCGAGGTCGACATAGCGGCGGTATTCGGCGAAGCGCGCTTCGGCCTGCTCGCGGGTAGCGCCGACGATCAGCAACGCCTGTGCGTAGATCAGCACTTCGTCACGCCCGCGCCCGGCCACCTCGCTGGCCTGGCGAATGCCGTCGGCATAGCGGCGCAGTACCGCGGGCGTCGGGCCACTGATGAACACGCACTCGGCGTGCCGCGCGGCGAACTGCTGGCCGCGTGCCGAGGCGCCGGCCTGGAACAGCACCGGGGTGCGCTGTGGTGAGGGTTGGCACAGGTGCATGCCGGGTACCTGGAAGTGTTCGCCGTGGTGGTTGATCGGGTGCACCCGGCTTGGTTCGATGTAGCGCCCGGTTTCGCGCTCCAGCACCACCGCATCGTCATCCCAGCTCTGCTCCCAGAGTTTGTACAGCACCTGCAGGTATTCTTCGGCCAGGTCATAGCGCTGGTCGTGGCCGAGCTGCCGGGGCAGGCCCAGGTTGCGCGCGGCGCTGTCGAGGTAGCCGGTGACGATGTTCCAGCCGACCCGGCCGTTGCTCAGGTGATCGAGGGTGGACATGCGCCGGGCGAAGGGATAGGGGTGCTCGTAGGTCAGCGAGAAGGTCACGCCGAAGCCCAGGTGTTCGGTGACCCCGGCCATGGCCGGCACCAGCAGCAGCGGGTCGTTCACCGGCACCTGCACGCCGCCGCGCAGGGCGGCCTCGGGGCCGCCTTGGTAGACGTCGTAAATGCCCAGCACGTCGGCGATGAACAGCGCGTCGAACAGGCCGCGTTCCAGCAGCCGGGCCAGGTCGGTCCAGTAGTCCAGGCGGTTGAACTCGGCACTGGTGTTGCGTGGATGGCGCCAGAGGCCGGGCGACTGGTGGCTGGCGGCGTTCATGCTGAAGGCGTTGAAGCGGATCGGGCGGGGCATCGGGACCTCCTTGTCAGGGGTTTTGAATGGGTTTGTATGAGGGCTGCAAGGGTTCGGCGAAAGTGTTGTAGCGCCTTCGAGATCGAGCGCCGCGCGGGCGGCGCTCGATCTTGTAGGCGCAGAAAGGCTCTCGTCGAACACCCAGAAGCCCCACCCCAATCACCTAGAAAGTCATCCTTGTCAGGGCAACACAGAAACCGGGTAAACCGCCTCGGCAACGTTCAACTTACGCGGAATCAGCCCCAGCCCCTGAAAGGTATCGGCCAGCTTCTGCTGTTCAGCGACGATCTGCGGAGTAATGGCCACGGCGTTGTAATTGCGCCGCTCGCTGGCCGTCTTGAGCACGTCCGCACCAATCCCCAGTTGCGGCGACAACAGACTTGCGACCTCGCCAGGCTGGGCGTTGGCCCATTGGCTGACCTTGGCCAGTTCACCGAAGAAGGTCTTGAGCAGCGTGCGGTGCTGGTCGGCGAAGTCGGCGGTGGACAGGTAAAAGGTGCGGTTGTTCGACAACCCGCTGCCGTCGCGCAGGTTTTTCAGGCCCGGCTGCTTTTCGGCGGCGGCGAGGAACGGGTCCCACAGGGTGACGGCCTGCACGCTGCCCGACTGCAGCGCGGCGACGGCATCGGCGGCGTTGTTGACGTAGGCCGGGGTGATGTCCTGGTAGCTCAGGCCGGCCTGTTCCAGGGCCACGGCCAGCAGGTATTGGGCGTTCCAGCCGCGGCCGGTGGCCACGCGCTGGCCCTTGAGCTGGGCGACCGAAGTGATCTGGTCCTGCTCACGCACCACCAGGCCGATGCCGCGTGGGTAAGGCTGCTCGGCGGCCAGGTAGACCACCGGCTTGCCGGCGGCCTGGGCGAACACCGAAGGCGCGTCGGCGGCGTGGCCCAGGTCGATGGCGCCGGTGCTCAGCGCTTCGAGCAGTTGCGGGCCAGCGGCGAACTCATGCCAGCTGACCTTCACGCCCTGGGGCGCCATGGCTTTTTCCAGGGCACCGCTGCCCTTGAGAATGTTGATGCTGTTGAACTTCTGATAGCCGATACGCAGGGTCTTGCCATCGTCGGCAACTGCGTTGGACCAAGGCAAGAGGGCGCTGGCAACGCTGGCCAGCAGGCCGCCGATCAGCAGGCGACGCAGGGGGGAGAAGGCACGGGAAGGCACGGTCAGGGCTCCTTGAGCAGGCGGGAAAACGTGGTTTCAGCCTACGGAACCGGCAGCGACTGATTCAATCTGTTTATGTCGTTTAGTTAGACTGTTTTGTTATTTTTATATCCGTTAATTATTAATGCGCGACCAATCGTTGATCTTTGACATTTTTTTCACATGCCCTTGCTACGATCGCGCCACTTTCCAGGAGCTGAATCGATGATGCATGTTCTGCGCAAGCGCGGTGTCCGCCTGGCCCTGGCCGCCAGCGCAGGGCTGGTGGCCAGCACCCTGGGTTTTTTCGCCTGGCAGAGTTTCTACCCGGTGCAGGCCGCCGATGGCTGGCGTGTGCAGGTGCTGCACAGCGCACTGGACAAGGCCGCCTCGTTGCTGCCGCAGGCCGACGGCAGCCTGCTGGTGAGCCGCGAGCTCAGCGGTGGCAAAGGCAGCATCATCAAGATCGATGCCGACGGTAATCGCAGGGTGCTGGTTGAAGGCTTATCCAAGCCCGATGGCATGGTCGCCGTGGAAGGCGGTTGGGCGTTCAGCCAAGAGGTGGGTGAGGCGCCGGTCAGCCTGTCGCGCAATGGCCAGGTCATGCCCTTGTTTCAGGGCAACAATGTGCAAGGCCTGTACAACGATGGCGAACACCTTTACGCGATCGAAGACCGCAAGGGGGATGGCCGGCTGATGCGCTACGACTGGCGCAACGGCCAACTGGATGTGCTGCGCTCGGGCCTGACCGAAACCGAAGGGCTGACCCGCTGCAACGACGGTCGCCTGCTGTATACCGAGAAGGCCAGCGGCAAGATTCGGGCGCTCAGCGACGATGGCCAGGACCCGGTGGTGGTCGAAGGTTTGCGCAACCCGACGTTCCTGCTCTGCGATGCCCGCGGCCTGTGGATCAGCGAAGACTCCACCCACCGTGCCCGGCTGCTGCGCGTCGACGGCGATGGCTCGCGGCACACCGTGCTCAGCTTCCTCAAGGCGCCGCAAGCGATCGTGCCGGACGGCAAGGGTGGCTACCTGCTCGCCGAAGGCGGCCGCGACCGTGTGCTGCATCTGACCCCGCCTGCGCTGTAGCAGCCCCTGTGGGAGCGGCTTCAGCCGCGAACACGGGCGCAGCCCGTGCCATCCGGCGCGGTTCCTGCATCGTGGCTGAAGCCACTCCTACACGGCACTGAGTTCAGGCTCACCGACGTGCTGCGCCACCAGCAACAACGATTGTGGCAGCGCGCTCTGCGGATGCTGCGGCTCGTGCAGTTCCAGCAGCCTGAACCCGGCCATTTCCAGTGCCTTCAACCAACTGGCCAGGGTGCGGAAATACCAAGGCATCGGCTGCCAATCGCCGCTGAACCCGGCGAATGATTCTTCGCGCCAGCCATCCTGGTAGTTTCCGGCGGCCGCTGTCCACGGGTGCAGGGTCTGGATCACCAGCGTTCCCCGGGCCTCCAGCAGCCCGCCCAGTGCGTGCAGCAGAGGAATGATGTCCTGGTGCAGCAACGCGAAGTTGGCGCAGATCAGCGAGTACTCGCAGCCAATATCCACCGTTCCTGCGGCCAACTGCTCATAACTGGCCAGGTGCACCTTGGCCGCCCCCGTCGCCTGTGCAGCCGCTACCAGCGTTGCATCGCCATCCACCCCGACCGCCTCGACACCCCGCGTGGCCAGCGCCCGCAACAGCCAGCCTTCACCACAGCCAAGATCGAGCACGCGCTGCGGCTGGCGGCCGAGCACGGCGAGCAGGATGGCCTGGTCGGTGACCTGGCGGCGGGACTCGATAGCACCGCTGCGCACGGCCTCGATCCAGGC
This sequence comes from Pseudomonas sp. EMN2, assembly GCF_009650555.1. Classification (NCBI taxonomy): domain Bacteria; kingdom Pseudomonadati; phylum Pseudomonadota; class Gammaproteobacteria; order Pseudomonadales; family Pseudomonadaceae; genus Pseudomonas; species Pseudomonas sp. EMN2. The sequence goes on along the minus strand of NZ_VZZR01000058.1, from coordinate 11,845 downwards.
CTGGGCGTTTTGCTGCCAGCTGTGCAGCAGCGGATCTTGTGGGGCTGGCATGGAACAGTTCCAGTGGACGTGGGTGGCACAAGGATAGGCCAGATCCGCCTTGTGCCAGGGGGCCGTTGCTCGGCACACTGGCACGTCCTCGCTAAGGAGCATGGCATGGTACTTGCGAAAGCGGATTTCACCACGCGGTTGTTGCTCGACGCCGGACTAGGTCCTGGCATGCGTGTGCTGGATGTCGGTTGCGGCAGCGGCGAGGTGAGCCTGCTGCTGGCCCGTCTGGTGGATGGCGATGGCGCGGTGGTGGGCGTTGACCAGGCCGCCGGTGCGCTGGAGAGCGCCCGGCAACGCGAGGTGCCAAGAGATGCTGCGCAACCTGAGTTCATCGAGGCCGACCTGCACGCGTTGCCTGCCTCCCTGGGGTTGTTCGACGCCATCGTCGGGCGCCGGGTGCTGATGTACCAGCCGGATCCGCTCAAGGCCGTGCGGGGGCTGGCCCGGCACTTGCTGCCGGGTGGCGTGATGGTGTTCCAGGAGCACGACGCCAGCCTGACGCCGGCCAGCCGCGAACCTTTCCCGTTGCACCGCAAGGCCCAGCAGTGGCTGCAGCGCATGCTCGAGCTAGAGGGCGCCGACCTGCACATCGGCTTCAACCTGCACCGCATCTTCAGCCAGGCCGGGCTTGCGGTGGAGGACCTGCGCGCCGAATGCCTGGTGCAGACGCCCGACAGCCGCTACGCCTTGGCCGATATCGTTCGCGCCTGTCTGCCGCGGATTATCGAACAGGGCGTGGCCAGCGCTCGACAGGTAGGCATCGAAACCCTGCAGTCACGGCTCGATGCCGAGCGCCAGGCCAGTACGGGCATCTATATCGGCGACATGCTGTATGGCGTGGTGGCGCGCAAGCGCTGATCGCCCGGCCGTGGTCAGCTCCACCAGCGAAGCCAGGCCCAAGCGCCGCGGTTTTTATTCGGGTGATTACTGTTTCTGGTGCATGAATCATCTGCACCAGGCCTGATTGTTCGATCTGTTGCAGCGCTCTAGCCTGAGCCTGACTTTGCAATCACCCAAGGAAACGAACATGGCCAAGCGAATAGTCCTGCAGCAGACCGGCGGCACAGAAGTCCTGCACCTGCAGGACCTGCCGGTACAACAACCCGGCCCCGGCGAGGTATGGCTGGAACAGGCCGCTATCGGGGTCAACCCGCTGGACGTGCTGCAGCGCAAGGGGGGAGCGCCGTTGCCGCTGCCCTGTGGCTTGGGCCTGGAGGGCGCCGGACGGGTGGCCGCAGTAGGCGCAGGCGTGAGCAACGTGAAGGTGGGCGACCCTGTGGGTTATGCCACCGGGCCGCTTGGCGGTTACGCCAGCGCACGCCTGTACCCGGCCGAGCGGCTGGTGAAGCTGCCGGCGGGCCTGAGTGCAGAGCAGGCCGCCGCCACCCTGTTCAAGGGCATCACCGCCCAATACCTGCTGACCAGCACCTACCCGGTCGGCCCTGGGACGCGGGTACTGATCTATGGCGCCGCCGGAGCGCTCGGCCAGTTGATGGTGCCTTGGGCCAAGCACCTGGGGGCGACCGTCATCGGTGTGGTGTCGCGGCCACAGAGCGTGGCCCGGGCCAAGGCCGCAGGGTGTGACCAGGTGCTGCAGTTCAACGCCGCCACCCTGGCCGCCGAGGTGCGCGAGCTGACCGCCGGGGAGGGCGTGGATGTGGTCTACGACAGCGTCGGGCGCCTTTCGCTCGACGCTTCGCTGGACAGCCTGCGCCCACGCGGCCTGCTGGTGTCGTTCGGCGGCAGTTCCGGCGCGCCGGCAGCCATCGAGGTCGCCACGCTCAACGCCAAGGGCTCGCTGTTCGTCACCCGGCCGTCACTGGCTGCCCACACCCGCACCGTCGAGGAGTACCAGGCCCGCGCGGCAAGCGTGCTGGCAGCGCTTGGCGCGGGTATCATCCAGCCGCGGATCTGGCGCCGCTACCCGTTGGCCGATGTGGCCAGGGCCCATGAAGACCTGGAGCAGGGCCGGTCGGAGGGGGCGCTGATCCTTACTCCCTGATCACGGATGAGCCTTGCCATGGACCCCTTCGACAGCCGTCGCGCCGACGAACTCGCCACCTTGCTGGCCCTGCACGAACAGGGTTCGTTCGCCGCCGCCGGGCGCCAGCTGGAGCGCCACCCTTCGGTGCTGTCCCGGCGCCTGGGGGCGCTGGAGCAGCGCCTGGGCATCCGCCTGGTGGAGCGCACCACCCGCCAGCTGCGCTTCACCGACGAAGGCCAGCGCCTGGTGGAGCGCCTGCGCCATGCCAGCCGGTTGATCGACGAGGCCGAGCAGGAGGCTGCACTGGGCGCCGCGCAGGTACGCGGTCGCCTGCGCCTGGCGCTGCCGGCGGCCATGGGCCGGCGCTGGCTGAGCGGCCTGCTGGCGGACTTCGTGCTGGCCCACCCGCAGGTCACGATCGACGCCGAGTACGCCGACCGTTTCGTCGACCTGGTGGGCGAGGGGTTCGATGCCGCCATCCGGATAGGCGAGCTGGCCGACAACCGCCTGGTGGCCAGCAAGCTGTGCGAGCACCTGCGCATCCTCTGCGCCGCACCGGGCTACCTGGCACGGCATGGCACGCCGCAGTTGCCGGCCGACCTGGCCAGCCACAACTGCCTGGGCTTCAGTGGGTTGCGTTCGTTCCCCGAGTGGCATCTCACCGCCAAGGGCCGCCAGGCGAGCGTCAAGGTCACTGGCAGCCTGCGCGGCAACGACAACGAAGCGCTGCTGGAGGCGGCGCGGCGGGGTGTGGGGATTCTCGCCGGTGGCGACTGGTTGATGGTCGAGGACCTGCAGGCCGGTCGGCTGGTGCGGATACTGCCGGAGTGGCAACTGGATGTGGCCGCGGGGATCTACCTGGTGCGGCCTTCGGCGCGGCTGAACACGGCGGTGATGCAGGCGTTCAAGGCCTGGCTCGAAGTCTGTTTCAAGGATGGCGCGCCATGGCGACATTGATCTCGAAATCAAATCATGTATTGGCTGTAATTTATTGATTTTAAATGATTTATCCGGATAGGCACTGAGTGGGGCAAATCCGGATAAGTCACTTTCAGATAATTTTCTAAATTATTGATTTATAAACATTTATCGCTTGGCAAGCGCATGCTGAGCACACTGCTCATAGTAGGTCTGTTTGATCGCCGCCGGCTTGAGTCGCGAGCGGCTGTTGTAAGTCTGCTCGGTGATGCCGAAGGCGGTCATGCGCATCCAGGGTTTGGCGAACTTGCGGGCCTGCAGCTTCTTGCGCGTGGCGTACAAGGTGACCCCGGAAAGCTTGGCCTGCTGGGCCTCGGCGGCGATCTGCGCGCCCCAGCCGCATACCTGGCGATCGTTCTGGCTCAGTGCCCGGGCCTGGGCGCCGAAGGTGGCGACGGCCAACAGGCAGCCGGCTACGCTTGCTAGAAATACCCGCATGTTGCTGTCCTAAGCGTCTGAAGGAAAACGGAGTTTGCCCGTACTTCAAACGCCTGGGGGCCAGCAATTTGCCGTCAGGCGATGGCCATGCGCAGTGGGTTGTGGCGGCTGGGTCGCAGCGACACCAGGGCCAGGGCCGCCAGCCACAAAAGCGAAACCCCGTAGTTCAGGCGCTGATACAGGCCGAACAGTTGCCCGCTGTCGGCTGCCCGCGCCATCAGCAGCACCGTGACCACCGCCAGCACGGCGCACAGCAACGACCACCAGGCCAGGCCGCGCGATCGGGCCAGGCGCTGGCCGAGGCCGATCCACAGCACGCAGGCCAGGGTCAGGGAGAGGAACATCAGCAACCCGCTGAGGTTGTGCAGTTGCTGCGACAGTGAAGGTGTCACCGGCGCACAGCCGGCATCACAGGCAAACCAACCGGTGCCCAGGCTGCCCACGCCATGCAGCAGGATCAGCAGCGCGCTCAGCTGCGCCAGCCTGGATTGTCGCCAACGTCGCGCCAGGCCCCCGGCGAACAGGGCGAACAGCAATGCCAGGGGGAAGTTGTTGATCCATGGCGAGAGCGTGTGAGTAGGGGCGTCCACCGCGCCGAGCTGGCTCATGGCCTGTTGCAGGTGGCTGTAGCCGGGGTAGGCCTGGGCGGTCAGCGCGACCCCGATCAGCAACCAGAACGGGATCAGCAGGCCGCTGGCGAGCAACAGGCGATCGAATGTCTTCATGCAGGTTCCTTCCTTGGTAGGCATGGTCAAACGCGCAGCCTAGCGCCCTGGCAGGGCATTTCGCCAGCATTCGATAACGTCGCGTCGCCTGCCAGTGGCCGACGAAAGGTGAAATCCCCAGCGCACGTATGTGATCGTACAACTGCTTGCGCTATCATCACGCCTGTCTTTCACAACAAGATGTACAGGGCATGACAGAGCAGCAGGTACAGCCGCGCACCCGGCGCAAGCCGCGCAGTCTCGCGCAGGAACTGGTCACGGTGCTGACCGAGCGCATTCGCAACGGCCAGCTCAAACCCGGCGACAAGCTCCCCACCGAATCGCAGATCATGGTCGAGGAGGGCGTCAGCCGGACCGTGGTGCGTGAAGCCATCTCGCGGCTGCAGGCCGCCGGCCAGGTCGAGACACGCCATGGCATCGGCACCTTCGTCCTGGACGTACCGACCGCCGGCGGTTTTCGTATCGACCCGGCCACCGTTGTCACCCTGCGCGAAGTGCTGGCGGTGCTGGAGCTGCGTATCGCCCTTGAGATCGAGTCGGCCGGGCTTGCCGCCCAGCGGCGCAGCGACGAGCAGCTGGCTGGCATGCGCGCCGCACTCGACGAGCTCAACGAAGGGGCGGCCCACGCCTCGGACGCGGTCTCGGCGGATTTCCAGTTTCACCTGCGCATCGCCCAGGCCAGCGGCAATCACTACTTCGCCGATATCATCAACCACCTGGGCACCAGCATCATCCCGCGCACCCGCCTCAACTCCGCGCGCCTGGCCCATGACGACCAGGCCCACTACATGGGCCGGCTGATGCACGAGCACGAAGCCATCTACGAGGCCATTGCCCGGCACGACAGCGAAGGCGCGAAAATGGCCATGCGTCTGCACCTGAGCAACAGCCGCGAGCGCTTGCGCCAGGCCCATGAGCAGGCCGAGGCGCAGGGGGCCTGACACCTCGGCCGGCTGCACCGGCCCGTTCGCCGGTGCAGTCGGATTGTTCTATGCATGGAACGATCCATGCCAATTTGGCTGTCTAGCGCACGATTAACCTCATCTGTAACGTGGTGCCCATCCACGAGAGGAGGTTTCTCATGAAGAAGATTCAAGGCATCCACCGCAGCCCCCATGCCCACTGGGTGGGTGACGGTTTCCCGGTGCGCAGCCTGTTTACCTACGACCATCTGGCCCGGTATATCAGCCCGTTCTTGCTGCTGGACTACGCCGGCCCTCACGACTTTGCCCCCACCAGCGCCCGCCGTGGCGTCGGCCAGCACCCGCACCGCGGTTTCGAGACGGTGACCATCGTTTATCAGGGCGAACTGGAACACCGTGACTCCACTGGCGCCGGTGGCCTGATCGGCCCGGGTGACGTGCAGTGGATGACCGCCGCGGGCGGCATCATTCACGAGGAGTTCCACTCGCCGGCCTTTGCCAAGCGTGGCGGCACCCTGGAGATGGTGCAGTTGTGGGTCAACCTGCCGGCCAAGGACAAACGCGCCGCCGCCGGCTACCAGACCCTGCTGGCCAGCGACATCCCGGTGGTGTCGCTGGAGGGCGAGGCGGGCAGTCTACGGGTGATCGCCGGCCGCTACCTCGAACACCAGGGCCCGGCCCGCACCTTTACCGACATGGATGTGTGGGACCTGCGCCTGAAGGCCGGTGCCAGCCTGCAGTTGCCGGTTGCCAGCGGGCGCAACGCGGCGCTGGTGGTGCTGCGCGGCACGCTGCGGGTCAACGGCGAGCGCGAGGCCGGCCCGGCCAGCCTGGTGCTGTTCGAGCGTGACAGTGAGGGGCTGCGTATCGACGCGCTGGAGGACGTCAGCGTGCTGCTGCTCAGCGGCGAGCCGATCGACGAGCCGATCGTAGGTTACGGCCCGTTCGTGATGAACAGCCAGGCGGAGATCGCAGAGTCGTTCGACGATTACCAGGCCGGGCGCTTCGGCCAGATGGGCGGGGTTGAAGCCGGTCCCGCGCACTGACCTGGGCCGTGTAAAAAAGCAGGGCCCACGCTCACCGAGCGTGGGCCCTTTTTTGTGGGTTCAGGCCCGACGCCACAGCCAGTGATCCAGGCTCAGACGCCCCGAACCTTTGAGCAGCAATGGCAGCAGCGCCACCAGGTAGATCAGCGGTAGCTTGAAGTTGCCATGCCCCTGGTCGCTGATCGCATAGCCCTGGGCCAGCTCCGCAAGGCTTGACCACTCGGCCGGCCAATGCACGGCGGCAATTGCCACCAGCGTCACCACCGCCAGCACCGCGCTGGCCAGTCGCGTGCCCAGGCCCAACAGCAGAAGCAGCGGGCAAAGCAGCTCGGCCCACATCGACAACTGCCAGTTCAGGCCCGCCGGCAGCAGGTCGAAGGGGAACGGAAAGCTCCCTTGCAAGTCGGCGAACCAGTTGGCTCCGTTGAATTTCTCCAGCCCCGATTCGAAGAACTCCCAGGCCAGGAATAGCCGAAGCGGCAAGTCGGCGCCCCAGTTGCCGATACGGTCGAGGGCGGTAAACGGGCGGGTCAGGGTGTGCGTCAGCATGGCAGGACTCCTTGGGATCAGTGGGACGTGACTGGGCGGCGCAGTTGCAGGGCAGCCTTGGCGATGAGCTTGAGGGTGATGGCTGCGAACATCAGGGCGAAGGCCAGCGGGTACCAGCCTCCGAGAGGAATGCGCTTGTAGAACGACAGGCAGAACACCGCTGCCAGCACCCAGGTCCCTGTACTGTGCAGGCCCTTCCACTGGCGCGGGCCGAGCAGGCGAGCGGGCGTTTTGAACGAGGTGATGCCGAGCAGCAGGATGCACAGGTAACCCAGCGAGCCCGGCAGGTTGGCCAGCGCCGTGCGCCCGGCCCAGAACAGTTCGGGGAAGCGTTGGGCATAGAGGTAGATGAGGGCCCCGTGCACCGTGTGTGAAAACGCGAAGGCCAGGCCCAGGTAGCGCCTTTCACGCATCAGCTGGCGGCTTGTCGCGCCGGGCAGCAGGGTGACCAGCGACGAGGCGAGGAAGGCCAGCAGGAACAGCGCGAACGAACTGCGAGCGGTGGCGCGGATGGCACTGCGCAGGCCTTCGGCGCCCGCCGGGTAGGCGGCGAGTACGGCGGCGGTCATCAGCAGGGTCAGGGCGGCGAGGGCGGCAAACAGCTTCCAGCCGCTGGGCAAGGCTTTCATCGATGGGTTTCCCGGAGTGTGTGGCGACGGCGGGGTGCCGTCGCTCTGTTGTGGCCGGGAGTTTGCGGGGGTGGGGTATCTGCAGTGTGTCGGCGGGTTGGGGGTTGTGTATCGGTTTGTAGATCAGCTTTGCCTTGGCGGCCTCATCGCCGGCAAGCCGGCTCCCACAGGGTTGGTGCATGCCTTGGATTCATGCGGTCTTGGTGGGAGCTGGCTTGCCAGCGATGAGGCCAGCACAGGCCGCTCAGCGCAGCTCGATCTGCGCGCACAGCCCGCCTTCTGCGCGGTTGCGCAAGGTAAGGCTGCCGCCCATGGCCTGGGTCAGCTGATGGGCGATGGCCAGGCCCAGCCCGGTGCCGCCGGTACTGCGATTGCGCGACCCCTCGACCCGGTAGAACGGCTTGAGTACTTCATCGAGCTCCGCCTCAGGGATGCCCGGGCCGTGGTCAAGTACACGGATCAGCGTCACGCCGCCCTCATGGCCGACTTCAAGCTGGGCGGCACCGGCAAACTTCAGGGCGTTGTCCACCAGGTTGACCAGCACCCGGCGCAGGGCGTGGGGCCGTGCCTGCAGGGTGGCCTGGGTGCTGCCACGGCGCTCGACCCGGGCACCGCTGTCCTGGTAGTCGAACACCAGGCTGTCGAGGAAGGCATCCAGGTTGACCTTGCACGGCGCCTCGGTGCCGCTGTCCATGCTGCGGGCGTAGGCCACGCCTTCACGCACCAGATGCTCCATGGCGTCGAGGTCATGCCACAGCTTGTCTTTTTCCAGCCCGTCGTCCATCTGCTCGACCCGCAGTTTCATGCGGGTGATCGGGGTTTGCAGGTCGTGGGAGATCGCTGCAAGCAGTTGCATGCGTTCCTTGAGGTAGGCCGCGATTCGCGCCTGCAGGGCATTGAAGGCGACGGCGGCATAGCGCACCTCGCGCGGGCCGCTTTCGTCCAGCAGCGGGCCGGGGTGGTTCGGGTCGAGATTGTCCACCGCCTGCACCAGGCGGGTCAGCGGGCCGATGGCCAGGCGTACCGCCAGCCAGGTGCAGAGCAGCAGCACCAGCAGCTGGATCAGCAGCACCACTGGCAGCCAGGTGGCCACCGGCACCGGTGCCGGGGTCACGTCGATGGTCAATGGCGCGCCGTCGGCCAGGCGCAGGTGGGCCTGGAAGTGCGCGTTGGGGCCGGGGATCTCGAGGAAGGTCAACTGATAGCGATCACCGATGGCCTTGACGATCGACTCGGCGGCCATGGGCGCTTCGGCACTGGGCATGGCCTCGCCAGGCAGCCCGCCGTCGAGGCGGTAGCGGTAGGTGCGCCGCTCCAGGCGCGGCAGCCAGGCCGGGCGCTCGGCGGCGGGCAGGCGGTCGAGGATGGCCACCGAGGTGGACACGTCCAGCTCCAGGTTGCTGAGCATCATCGAGCGGCTGCTGACGTAGCGCTCATACGCCTGCAGACTGAACGACAGGCCGTAGGCCAGCACCAGCCCGGTGAAGAAGATCAGTGCCAGGCGCGAGGCGAGGGTACGCGGCCATTTCATGCCGGAGACTCCAGCAGTTGCACTGGCAGCGAGAACACATAGCCCTCGCTGCGCACGGTCTTGATGCAGGTGGGCTCGCGGGCGTCGTCGCCCAGGCGCTGGCGCAGGCGGCTGACCAGCAAATCGATGGAGCGGTCGAAGATGTCGGCCTCGCGGCCTTGAGTGAGGTTGAGCAGTTGTTCGCGGCTGAGCACCCGTTGCGGGTGGTCGAGAAATACCCGCAGCAGCCGGTATTCGGCGCCGGACAACGCCACCAGCGTCCCTTCGGCGTCCAGCAGGTGGCGCGAGGTTGTGTCCAGGCGCCATGGGCCGAAGGCGATCAGCCGGCTGCTTTCGCTGATGGTCAGGTTGGGCGGCAGCATGCGCGTGCGGCGCAGCACGGCGTTGATCCGTGCCAGCAGCTCGCGGGCGGAGAAGGGCTTGGTCAGGTAGTCGTCGGCGCCCATCTCCAGGCCGATGATGCGGTCGGTTTCATCGTTGCGCGCGGTCAGCATCAGCACCGGCGTGTTGCGGTGCTTGCCGGCACGCAGTTCGCGGCACAGCAGCAGGCCGTCGTCCCCGGGCATCATGATGTCGAGGACGATCAGGTCGACGGCGTTGTTCTCGAGGAAGGCGCGCATCTGCCGGCCATCGGCGACGATGCTGGTGCGCAGGCCGTTCTTCTTCAGGTAGTTGCCGACCAGTTCGCGGATCTCGCGGTCGTCGTCAACGACCAGGATGTGATCGACGTGTTCCATCTGGGGGTGTCCTTGTCTTGGGTGTGGGCGCAGTGTACCGAGCGCGTTCGGCCTTGCCTGCGGCGGTTTGTATTGCAGTGTATCTGGCGCGGCTGCAGATACAGGCGCAAGCACTTCAGTGCCTGGGCGGACACAAGCGCGATACCTGGCGGCGCTGAAATGGCTCTCGACCGGGGAGCAACACCTCCCCACCCAAGAAGCCGCACCAGGAGAGATGCCATGACCGTCAAGACTTTTACCAGCGCCGCCCTGTTCGCCATCCTTGGCCTGGGAGCCATCACCGCCCAGGCCAGCAGCACCTCGATGAACGACAGCAGCGTGATGCAGTATCGCTACGGGGACCACCTGGACATCAAGAAAGTCCTGTCGGTAAAAGATGACCAGCGCAGCGGCTGTGGCCTGGTCAACACCCGCATGGACTACATCGATTCCCACGGCAAACCGCAAAGCGTTGAATACCGTACTTACGCCACCAGCAGCTGCCATGACAACTGATCCGCGCGGTAAAGGGAGCAAAGGTCGCCTGCTCAAGGCTGGCGGCGTGGCCCTGGCCCTTGTCGGGCTGGGGCTGGCCGGCCACCTGCTGGCACGCGACGACTACGGCCCCATGCCGTCGCTGGCCGGTGCCGAACAGTGGCTCAACTCACCACCGCTGGGGGGACAACAGCTCAAGGGCAAGGTGGTGCTGGTGGATTTCTGGACCTACGACTGCATCAACTGCCGGCGCAGCCTGCCCCATGTCAACGACTGGGCGCGGCGCTATGCCGACCAGGGGCTGGTGGTGGTCGGGGTGCACACGCCGGAGTACGACTACGAGCACGATGTCGCCAGCCTGCGCGAGCAGGTCAAGCGCTTGGGTATCGGCTACCCGGTGGCGGTGGACAACGACTATCGGATCTGGAATGCCTGGGGTAACCAGTTCTGGCCGGCGCACTACTTTGTCGATCGCAAGGGGCAAGTGCGCCATGTGCATTTCGGTGAAGGCGACTACGACGGGCAGGAGCGGGTCATCAAGCAGCTGCTCGATGAGCGCAGCTAGTGAGTTACTCGCCCAAACGCTGTTCGCGTGACGGCGGGTACCCAAAATACGCCGCATAGCACTTGCTGAAGTGCGACACCGAGACAAAACCGCAGGCCACTGCCACTTCCATCACCGAAAGGTCGGAATATTGCAGCAAGCGCCGGCTCTTGGTGATGCGCAGCTCCATGTAGTAGCGCCGTGGCGAGGTACCGAGCTGGGCCTGGAACAGCCGGTCGATCTGCCGCCGCGAGCGCCCGGAGTAGGCGGCGAGCTGGTCGAGGCTCAGGGTTTCCTCGAGGTTGTTTTCCATCAGCTCGACGATGGTGCGCAGGTGCAGGCTCATGGACTTCTTCGCCCCGGGGCCGACCTGGCGATAGCGCGCGCCGGAGAACGACAGGATCTCTTCCACGCCCTCGGCCAGGGCATCGCCGTACAGCCGACGGACCAGGCCGAGCATCAGTTCCATGGCGCCGTTGGGGCTGGCGGCGGTGAGGCGGTCACGGTCGAGGGTGAAGCTGGCCGGGGTGATGCGGGTTTGCGGGCTGCATTCGCTGAGGCTGGCGCGCTGCTCGGGGTGGACGCTGCAACCGTAGTCATCGAGCACCCCGGCGCGGCCGAGGAACCAGGCACCGTTCCACAGCCCGCCCAGGGTCATGCCGTGGGCGGCGCAGTCGCCGAGCAGGCGGTCGAGGGTCGGGTATTTGAGCGGGGTGCGCAGGCCGCCGCAGATCACCAGCAGGTCGAGGTCGTGCAGGTCGGTCGGCTCCAGCGGGCTGGCCACCAGTTCCAGGCCCAGGTCGCTGAGCACCCGGTCACCGCCGGCCAGTGACAGGGGGGTGAAGGCAAAACTGTCGGCGCGCAGCAGGTTGGCGGTGACCAGCACGTCCATGGCCACGGTGAAGCTGGCCATGGAGAAGTGTTCGAGCAGGACGAAGTCGACCCGGTAGGGGCGTTGGGCGCTGCCTTCGCTGGTCTTGAGCCGCAGCATGTTGCTGGTGCTGGTTTTCTTGCTGAACTGGCGTGGCGTGGGCACTGCGGACTCCGTTTCCTGGCTGGCGGCAGTGAGTGTGCGGGGTGTGGCGGGTAAAGACAACGGGGGGCGCCGGGTGTGTGTCTTGGAAGGGTGGTTGGGCGGCCAGGTGTAAGGCGACAAGTTTGCAGCGCCTATGAGATCGAGCGCCGCCCGCGCGGCGCTTCGCGGGTAAACCCGCTCCCACAGTTTGTTTCGGGCCA
>NZ_VZZR01000057.1:0-107109 GCF_009650555.1 Pseudomonas sp. EMN2 | reverse complement strand
GCGGGCGGCGCTCGATCTCATAGACGCTGAAAATCTATCGCCTTGCAACTGTTCGCCCAAATGCGATCACCTGACGAACACCCTGACCTGCAGCTCACCAACTCAAGCAGATCTTTCCAAAATGCTTGTTGCTCTCCTGATACCTGAACGCCTCGACGATCTGCTCCAACTCGAAGTGCTTGTCCACCACCGGCCGCAGGCCGTTGGCATCGATGGCGCGGACCATCGCCTGCTGCTGCTCGCGGCTCCCCACCAGCACCCCCTGCAGACGAATCTGCCGCACCAGCGCCTGGACCAGCGGCAATTGCCCGGCCACGCCGGTAAGAATGCCGATCAACGACACATGACCACCAATACGAGCGGCAATCATCGATTGCTCGAGCGTGGCCGGGCCACCCACTTCGATCACATGATCGACCCCGCGGTTGTCGGTGAGCGCACGCACGCGCTCGCCCCACGCCGGGGTGGTCTTGTAGTTGATCAGGTGGTCGGCGCCCAGCGCCTTGAGGCGTTCGAGCTTGGCATCGCTGGACGAGGTGGCGATCACCGTGGCACCGGCCAGCTTGGCGAACTGCAGGGCGAAGATCGAAACGCCGCCGGTGCCCTGCACCAGCACGGTGTCGCCGGGCTTGAGGTGGTCGTCGCTCATCAGCGCGCGCCAGGCCGTAAGGCCGGCGGTGGTCAGGGTGGCCGCCTCGGCGTGGCTGTAGCTTTTGGGGGCGAGGGTGAAGGACGTGGCGCGGGCGGTCACCTGCTCGCGGGCGTAACCGTCGATGCCGTCGCCGGGCACGCTGGCGAAACCTTCGACCTGGGCCTGGCCGGCGAGCCAGTCGGGGAAGAAGGTGCTGACCACCGCATCACCGACCTTGAACTCCGTGACCCCGGCACCGACCGCGATCACCTCGCCGGCGCCATCGGCCATTGGGATGCGCCGCTCGCTCGGGCCCCACATGCCGCTGACCACGGCGAAGTCGTGGTAGTTGAGGGAGCTGGCGTGCAGGCGCACGGTGATTTCGCCGGTGCCGGGCGCGGCGGCCTCGCTAGTGCCGACCTGAACCTTGTCGTAGCCGCCGCCGGGGAGGACGTAGATCGCCTTGGTGCTCATTCGAGGGGTCTCCATCGAGGGAAAGGGTGCAGAGCAGCTTAGACAGGTCTGACCGATCGCGGGGCAAGCCCGCTCCCACGCCTACCCGCACAGACGTAGGAGTGGGCAAGCGTGGGAGCGGGCTTGCCCCGCGATTGGCCATCAGCCCAGCAGTTCCCTCAGCGCCCGGCAATCCGCCGCATGCCAGTCGGCCAGCTCCGGCCAGGGATTGTCCGGCAGGTTGACCAGCACGGTCCTGGTCCCGGCGGCTCGCCCGCAATCCAGGTCGAAGCGGTAGTCGCCGACCATCACCATCTCGCCCGGCGCCACCGCCCATGCCCGGGCGATCTGCAACAACCCGTCCGGGTTGGGCTTGGGCTCCGCCTCATCACGACCAAGCACATGCTCGACCGGGAAGCAGTCGGCCAGCCCAATGGCTTCAAGGGTGACATGGGCCAGCTCGCGGGCGTTGCGGGTCAGGATCGCCAGCCGGCATCCGCGCCCGGCCAGTTCGCGCACCAGCTCCACCGCACCTTCAGCAGCCTGCGAGGCAATCGCCAGGTCGCGTTCGTGCTCCAGCAGCCAGGCATGCTTGGCCGCCGCCTCGGCCGCTGGCAGCGCCGCCAGGTGGGTGAGGATGTCGTGTTCGGCCGGGATGTCGAGCGCCTCGCGGATGGCCGCAAAGTCATGCACCGCGACGGTCAGGGTGCCGTCCATGTCGAACACCCAGTGGCGGATATCACCGAGGCTCATGCCCAGTCCTTGCGGTGGCGGATCAGGCCTTCCTGGGTGGACGAGGCCACCAGTTGCCCGGCGCGGTTGAAGATGCTGCCACGGCAGAAACCACGGGCATTGCCGGCCCAAGGGCTGTCGGTGGCGTACAGCAGCCACTCGTCGGCGCGCAGGTTGCGGTGGAACCACAGCGAGTGATCGAGGCTGGCGATCTGCATGTCCTTCTGCCACACCGACTTGCCATGGGGCAGCAGCGCGGTGGTCAGCAGGCCGAAGTCCGAGGCGTAGGCCAGCAGGTACTTGTGCAACGCGGGGATGTCCGCCAGGTTGCCGTCGGCGCGGAACCAGGCGTACTTGACCGGGTCGCCCGGCTTTGGGTTGAACGGGTCGCGCTCGGTGACCGGGCGGATTTCGATCGGCTTGGCGCACAGCACCTTGTCGCGAATGCGCTCTGGCAGCTGGTCGGCCATGGCGCTGGCCAGCTCGACTTCGCTGGGCAAGTTCTCCGGGCCGACCACGTCGGGCATCTGCACCTGGTGTTCGAAGCCTTCTTCGTCGTACTGGAACGACGCGCTGCAGGTGAAGATCGGCTGGCCCTTCTGGATCGCCGTCACCCGCCGGGTACTGAAACTGCCGCCGTCACGCACGCGATCCACCGAATAGACCACCGGCATGCTGGCGTCACCGGGGCGCAGAAAATAGCCGTGCAGCGAATGCACATGGCGGGCGTCCTCGACCGTCTGGCTGGCCGCCGACAACGACTGGCCGAGCACCTGGCCGCCGTACAGCTGGCGGAAGCCCAGGTCCTGGCTGCGGCCACGGAACAGGTTCTCCTCGATGGACTCTAGGCTCAACAGGTCGACAAGGTCGTCCAGTACGTGACTCATGGAAGGTTCTCCTGGCAAGGCATTACGGCGCGGTTATACCGGCAAATGATACAGGGTTTGTCGGCGGCCCCGTCGAGGGGCATCCCCGTCAGCCACGCAGGGTGTCCTGCCATCGGGCCCGGTCGATGCGGTACAGCACGTGGGGGCGCAGGGGGTGGCCGACGGGCAGCCGGGGGTGTTCGAAGCTGCCGTCCAGGTCCTGCTGCATGCCGATGGCCTGCATGACTTTCTGCGACGGCAGATTGCCCTCGGTAGTGAACGACACCACCTCCTCCAGGCGCAATTGGGCGAAAGCACAGCGCAGGCAGGTCCAGGCCGCCTCGCTGGCGAACCCCAGCCCCCAATGGCGCCGGGCCAGGCGCCAGCCGATCTCCACCGCCGGGCCGAACGGGGCTTCGAAATTGACGTTGAGCAGCCCGGTCATGCCGATGAAGGCGCCGCTGTCCTTGCGCTCCAGCGCCCACAGGCCAAAGCCGAATTCATTGAAATGGCCACGCACCCGGCCGATCAGCGCAGCGGCCTCCAGGCGGGTCATCGGTGCCGGGAAATAGCGCATCACCTGAGGGTCGGCGCACAGCGCGGCGAACTCACGCAGGTCGTCGTCCTGCCATTGGCGCAACACCAGGCGGGCGCTTTCCAGTTCGAGGATGGGGGGCATCGGGGGGCTCCGGAATCGCGGTCTGGCAGTTTACAGCGTAGGCCGCTGAATGAAGTTTCATCCAGGCCGCTGGCAGCGGATGTTTTTTTCACATCCCGTTCACCGGGCTCCGACAGGCCGCTTAGCACAATGCCTGCCATTACAGCGGCCACAAGTCGACGCCGCACTGCCATCGGAGTGACGCATGCTTTCCAGCACGACCTTGCACGACCCTGCCCTTGTGGCCCGCCCCAAGCGCCGACGCTCGCGCAAGCTGATCAGTGCCGCCATCGGCCTGTTGATGGCCGTGGCCGGCGTAGGTACCTGGCTGGCAACGAGGACGCACATCGTGGACCTTGGCAACGAGCAACAGCTGAGCGAAAGCAGCCTGTTGCAGCAATGGAAAGACGGCGCGGTGCTGGTGATGATCCGCCATGCCGAACGCTGCGACAGCGCCCCCGGGCCATGCCTGGACGACCCCACCGGTATCACCGTGGCCGGCAGCGAGGCGGCTGGCCGGGTGGGCCAGGGCCTGCGGCAACTGGGCCTGGCCGGTGCGGACGTGTTCAGCAGCCCGAAGCTGCGCACCCGGCAGACCGCGCACTTCCTGCTGGGCCAGGACGCGGCCACCCAGGACTGGCTGGAAACCTGCGACAAGCAGTTCGCCGACGAAGCCCTGGCACGCAAGCGCAGCGGCCACAACCTGGTGCTGGTCACCCACAACGGCTGCATCGACCACTTCGCCCGCCAGCAACGCGTCGTGGGGGGTGAGCGCGAGAGCGGGTATGCCAGTGCGCTGTTCGTGTCGGTGAATGGCGAGGGCAAGGCCAGGATTCTCGGGCGCATGAACGAGCCGGACTGGCAGCGGGTGTTGGCGTCCTCCGGTAAGTGATGCATTGAATTTTCAGGCCAAATCGCCGGCAAGCCGGCTCCCACAGGGGCTGCACTGATGCTTGTGGGAGCCGGCTTGCCGGCGATTGGGCCCACATTGCCAATACAAAACTGGCAAGATCGGCACAGGCCCACTTCACGAAACCGCCATGCCCCTGCCGCTGATCTACCACGACGACTACAGCCCTGAATTCCCGCCGGACCATCGCTTCCCGATGGACAAGTTCCGCCTGCTGCGCGACCACCTGGTCGACAGCGGGCTGACCACCGACGAGGCGCTGCTGCGCCCCGAGATCTGCCCCAACGACATCCTCGCCCTGGCCCACGACCGCGACTATATCGAGCGCTACATGAACGGCGAACTGTCCCGCGAGGACCAGCGCCGCCTGGGCCTGCCCTGGAGCGAGGCGCTGGCGCGGCGCACGGTGCGCGCGGTGGGCGGCTCGCTGCTCACCGCCGAACTGGCCCTGCAGCACGGCATCGCCTGCCACCTGGCCGGCGGCACCCACCATGCCCACTACGACCACCCGGCCGGGTTCTGCATCTTCAACGACCTGGCGGTGATCAGCCGCTACCTGCTGGAAGCCGGCCGCGTGCACCGGGTACTGATCTTCGACTGCGACGTGCACCAGGGCGACGGCACCGCGCGCATCCTGCACGACACCCCCGAAGCCATCACCGTGTCGCTGCACTGCGAGCAGAACTTCCCCGCCCGCAAGGCCAAAAGCGACTGGGACATTCCCCTGCCCCGCGGCATGAACGACAGCGCGTACCTGAAGGTGGTCGAAGACGCGCTCAACTACCTGCTGCCGCTGTACCAGCCCGACCTGGTGCTGTACGACGCCGGTGTCGATGTGCACAAGGACGACGCCCTGGGTTACCTGCAGCTGACCGACCAAGGCCTGGCCGCCCGCGACGAGCATGTGTTGCGCCAGTGCCTGGGCCGCGATATCCCGGTAGTCGGGGTGATCGGCGGCGGCTACAGCAAGGACCGCGAAGCCCTCGCCCGGCGCCACGGCATCCTTCACCACAGCGCGGCACGCGTCATGGGTTGTTCACAATGACTGTGGAACCGCTTGTGGATAACCTGCGGGAAAGCGCCTCCAGCCCTTTGACTGCATGGCCTGCGGGGGTTTGATCGTTTTTTGATCAGCAGTGTGCAGCGGCGCCGTGGGTTGTTCACAATGACTGTGGAACCGGCTGTGGATAACCTGCGGGAAAGCACCTCCAGCCCTTTACCTGCCTGGCCTGCAAGATGCTGATCATTTTTTGAACAGTACTTGCAGGTACCTGGCTGGGGTAGAATGCGCGCTCTTTTCCACAGCCTGCTGCCGACCATGAACGATCCTCGCCCTGCCTCCCCTCCCTTTGTCGCCGTGATCGGTGGCGGCCCCGCCGGCCTGATGGCCGCCGAGGCGCTGGCCCGGCGCGGGGTGGCGGTGCAGGTGTTCGACGCCATGCCTTCGGTGGGCCGCAAGTTTCTGCTGGCCGGGGTGGGCGGCATGAACATCACCCACTCCGAGCCCTACCCGGTCTTCGTCGGACGCTACGCCGAGCGCCAGGGCGAAATCGACGGCCTGCTGCGCGGCTTCGACGCCGAGGCCCTGCGCCAGTGGATTCACGGGCTGGGCATCGAAACCTTCATCGGCACTTCGGGCCGGGTGTTCCCCCGCGACATGAAGGCCGCGCCACTGCTGCGCGCCTGGCTCAAGCGCCTGCGCGAGGCCGGCGTAGTTATCCACACGCGCCACCGCTGGTTGGGCTGGACCGCCGAAGGCGCCTTGCGGATCGCTTATCCACAGGGTGAATTGCAGCTCCAGGCCGATGCCGTGGTGCTCGCCCTCGGCGGCGGCAGCTGGGCACGCCTGGGTTCGGACGGCGCCTGGGTGCCGCTGCTCGGCGAACGGGCTGTGGATATCTCGCCGCTGCAGGCGAGCAACTGTGGCTTCGAGGTGGCGGGCTGGAGCGAACTTTTGCAAAGCAAGTTCGCCGGTGCGCCGTTGAAGAACATTGCCCTGAGCGTGCCCGGCGCGGTGCCGCGCAAAGGTGAGTTCATCCTCACCGCGCAGGGCGTTGAAGGCAGCCTGGTGTATGCCTGGTCGGCGGCGGTGCGCGAAGCGATCAACCGCGACGGGCGTGGCACCTTGCTGCTCGACCTGCTGCCGGACCGGCCTGTGGACAAGATCGCCCAGGCCCTGGCCAAGCCCCGTGGCTCGCGCTCGATGGCCAAGCACCTGCACGGCCAGTTGGGGATCGATGGGGTGAAGGCGGCGCTGCTGCGCGAGTTGACCGATCAGGCGACCTTTGCCGACCCGGAGCGCCTGGCTGCCGCCATCAAGGCGCTGCCGATCACGCTGGTGCGCACGCGGCCGCTGGATGAGGCGATCAGCAGCGCCGGCGGGGTGCGCTTCGAGGCAATGGATGAGGGCTTGATGCTACAGGCCATGCCCGGGGTGTTCTGTGCCGGCGAGATGCTGGACTGGGAAGCGCCGACCGGGGGGTATCTGCTGACGGCGTGCTTTGCCAGCGGGCTGAGGGCGGGTAGAGCCGCAGCAGACTGGCTGAAACTCCAAAGCTGACCCGCTCCCCTGTGGGAGCGGGTTTACCCGCGAACACGGGCGAAGCCCGTGCCATACACAGCGTTGGATTCTTCGCGGGTGAACCCGCTCCCACAGGGCTCGTACCAGCTTTACAAATTGAGCGAGCCTGCTGGCATCACAAGGCCAGCTTATGGCTTGCGCTTGCGCGCCCCACCGTTGAAGCTCGGCACCTTGCGCACCGCCTTGACCGCCGGCGCCGCCGCCCCGCCCTCGTCGCTGTCCATCCAACGCCCCAGCCCGCGCTTGGCGCTGTTCTCTTTCGGCTTTTTCGGCTTCTTCGGCTTCTTCACCACCTGGCCACTGGCATCGATCATCGGTACCCGGTGGTCAGGGATGAAATCCGGCTCTTCATGGCGTGGCAGCTGCTGGCGAATCAAGGTCTCGATCGACGCGAGCATCTGCACTTCGTCAGCGCACACCAGCGAAATCGCCTCGCCTTTGTTGCCGGCACGGCCCGTGCGCCCGATGCGGTGCACGTAGTCTTCGGCCACGATCGGCAGGTCGAGGTTGACCACCAGCGGCAGGTCGTCGATATCCAGCCCGCGCGCGGCGACATCGGTGGCCACCAGCACCTGCACCTCACGGGCCTTGAAGCTGTCCAGCGCGCGCTGGCGAGTGGCCTGGGGGCGATCGCCGTGGATGCCATCGGCGTTGACGCCTTCGGCGAGCAAGCGCTCGACCAACTGGTCCACGCCGTTGCGGGTCTTGGCGAACACCAGCACCTGGCTCCAGCGCTGCTTGCGCAGCAGGTGGCAGAACAGGTCGGCCTTGCGCTTCTTGTCCACCGGCACCAGCCATTGCTTGACGGTGGTGGCGGCGGCGTTGCGCGGGCTGACTTCGATGCTCAGCGGGTCGTTCAGCGCAAGGCCCGCGAGCAGGCGGATCTGCTCGGAGAAGGTGGCCGAAAACAGCAGGGTCTGGCGCTTGCGCGGCAGCGCGGCGTACACCGCCCGCAACTCTTCGGCAAAGCCCAGGTCGAGCATGCGGTCGGCTTCGTCGAGTACCAGGGTTTGCACCTGGCCGAACTTGATGGCGTTCTGGCGGAACAGGTCGAGCAAGCGGCCGGGGGTGGCCACCAGCAGGTCGACGCCGCGGCGCAGGCGCATCATCTGCGGGTTGATGCTGACCCCGCCGTACACCGCGTAGGTGGACAGCGGCAGGTTCTCGGCATATTCGCGCACGTTGACGTGGACCTGCTCGGCCAGTTCGCGGGTGGGCACCAGCACCAGCGCGCGGATCGAGTTGCTGGCGACCTTCTCGCCTTCCAGGGCCAGGCGCTGCAGCACCGGCAGGGCAAAGCCCGCGGTCTTGCCGGTGCCGGTCTGGGCGGCGGCCATCAGGTCGCGGCCGGCGAGCACGGCGGGGATAGCCTTGGCCTGGACCGGGGTGGGTGTGCTGTAGTCCAGCGTCTGCAAGGTGCGCAGCAGCGGTTCGATCAGGCCGAGTTGGGCGAAATTCATGGCAATACCGTCAGGGGGTTCAGCGAAGGCGGCAAGTTTACCCCAGCACCGCAGTGGCCCAAAGAACTCATCGTGGGAGCGGGCTTGCCCCGCGATTGGATGGCACCGGCTACGCTGGTATCGCGGGGCAAGCCCGCTCCCACGAAACCCTGCCTTACTTGCATGCCTGCTCTTTCAACGGCGCCGGCTGCTCGGGCGCCTTGCGCCACTGCGGCAGGCCGATCAGCACCACCGCGCCGATGATCACTGCCATCGCCAGGCACTCCTCGGCTCCGATCTGCTCGCCGGCAAAGACGATCCCCAGCAACACCGCCACCGCCGGGTTGACGTAGGCATAGCTGGTGGCCGCCGCCGGACGCACGTGCTTGAGCAGGTACATGTAGGCGCTGAAGGCGAGGATCGAACCGAACAGCACCAGGTAGGCCAGCGCGCCCCAACCGGCGGCCGTGGGCATCTGGGTCAGGCGCTCGCCGCTCAGGGCGCTGCCGATCAGCAGCGCGGCACCGCCCACCAGCATTTCCGCGGCGCTGGCCATGGCGCCCTGGGGCAGCGGCAGTTGCTTGCTCCACACCGAACCGAAGGCCCAGGCCGCCGCGGCAAACAGGATCAGCGCAGCGCCCATGGGGCTGGCCTGCAGGTTCGAACCCATGTTGAGCATGCCGATGCCCACCAGGCCGAGGGCGATACCCGCCCATTCCAGGCGCGAGTTGCGGTGGCCGAACAGCAGGCCGAACACCAGGGTGAACAGCGGCACGGTCGCCACCGCCAGGGCGGCCACGCCCGAGGCTACCCCGGCGTGCTCGGCCAGGGTCACACCACCGTTGCCGCAGCTGAGCAGCAGAAAACCGATCGCCCCGGCCGCTCGCCATTGCGCCCAGGTGGGTGCCGGCGCCCCGCGCCAGCGCAAAAAGCCATACAGCAGGCTGCCGGCAATCACGAAGCGCACGCCCGCCATCATCAGCGGTGGCCAGGATTCCACGCCGATGCGAATGAACAGGTAGGTCGAGCCCCAGACCAGGTACAGGGCAAGAAAGGCGCCGACAAGCAGCAAGGGGAAGCGACGGGAGGCAGTCATGGCTGGGGGCTCGAAATCCGTTTACGGGTGGCTTAGTTTAGAAAGGGCCACGGGCAAACTTAAGTTACAAAACACGTTTAAATCACCGAAACACTTTGCAAAACATGGTTATGCACAGCCTTGACCATCGATTGCAAAGTCATCAGGAATCGCCATGGACAAGTACGACCGCATGCTCCTCGCCGCCCTGCTGGAAGACGGCCGGGCCACCTACGCGCAGTTGGCGCGCCAGGTCAACCTGTCGGCCCCGGCGGTGGCCGAGCGGGTCGCCAAGCTCGAGGCCAGCGGGGTGATCAGTGGCTACACGGCCAAGGTCGACCTGGAGAAGATCGGCCTGCCGATCCAGTGCGTTATCGAGTTGCGCTTGGCCAGTCATGGCAACCAGCAGGCCTATGACCTGCTGACGAACATCCCTGAACTGACCGAGTGTCACCGGGTCACCGGTGACCCCTGCGTGATCATGCAGGCGGCGGTGGCTTCGATGGGGGAATTGGAGGCGCTGATCAACCGGGTGTCGCAGCTGGGCTTCAGCAAGACCTCGATCATTCTGTCGAGCGCGGTGGAGCGGCGGGTGCCGCTGGGGCATCTGGAGGGCAATGGCAGGAAGGGATGAAATAGCCAATCGCGGGGCAAGCCCGCTCCCACGATTACTAAGGGAGCAACTGTTTTGTTCACAATTTAAAAACTTGCCGCGATCACTGTGGGAGCGGGCTTGCCCCGCGATTGGCCTTCAATGACGCAGCAGCAGCTTGCCCTCGATCGGCACGTAGCGGCTGGCCGCGCGGATCACCGACAAGGCCGTCAGCCCCGGCACGCCATAGACCACGGTTTCGACGCCGTGGCGCTGCATCGCCCGCTCCAGCAACAGGTCGAAATCGCCGTCACCGGAGGCCAGCACCACCTGATCGACCCGCGCCGCGGCCTCGATCACATCGAGGGTGATGCCCACGTCCCAGTCGCCCTTGGCCGAGCCATCGGCGCGCTGGATGTAGGGTTTGAGGCGCACCTCGAAACCGAGGTTGCGCAGGATCTGCTGGAACTGTTGCTGCTTGCTGTCGCCGCGGTCGATGGCATAGGCCACCGCTTCGACAATCTGCCCTTCGCGGCTGACGTCGGCCCACAGCGCGGCATAGTTGAAATGGCAGCCGTGGCCCTGGCGAACCGTGTAGTAGAGGTTCTGCACGTCGGCGAACAGGGCGATTTTCTTCACGCGTGGTGACCTCGCTGAATCCGTGAAGGGGGCTGCTGCGCAGCCCTTTCGCGGGCAAGCCCGCTCCCACAGGTTATGCGCTGCTTTTGTGGGAGCGGGCTTGCCCGCGAAAGGGGCGCAACGCGCCCCCAAGTGCCAGCGAGTATGCCAGAGCCCTCAGACGTAGTCGTCGTCCGAGAAGAAGCCGCCATCATCACTGCCGTAGTCGGTATCGGCAAAACCACCCTGGTCGCTGCCCCAGCCACCGTTGTCGGCCACCTGCTGCTGGCCGCCCTGGTCGTTCCAGCCGCCTGTGTCGCTGGCCGGCGCGGGTTCTTCCTTGATCACCTCGACCACCTCTTCAGGCTGCGAGTGATGATTGAACAGGCTGCTGATGCCCTGGGCCAGCAGCACGCCGCCGGCTACACCGGCAGCTGTCTGCATCGCCCCGCCGAGGAAGCTGCTGGCGCCACTGCGTGCTGGCGCTGGCGCGGCGCCGAAGCCCTGCTGTGGTTGAGGAGGGGCGTAGGCCTGCGGGGCAGGCTCGCGCCAGCCACCGGCGGAAGATGGCGGTGGCGCAACCGAACGCTGGGGTTCCGGGCTGCGGGCAGCGGCACCGCCACCAAAGATGCTGGACAGGAAACCACCGCCGCCATTACCCGCGCTGGAACGGCTCGCTTCAGCCTGGGCACGGGCCTGCTTGAGCTCGGCCTCGAGCTGCTTGTTCTGCTCGTCCAGGCGCTTGATCGCAGCCTCCTGCACCAGGATCGCCTGGGCCATGTAGTACGGCGCCGCCGGCTGCTGGCGCAGGTGCTGTTCGATGCACGCCTGGGCCTGGGCGTCGCGCGGCTGGGCCGGGTCCTCGGCTTGCTTGAGGCGGCCGAACAGGCCGTCGATCAGGGTTTGTTCTTCAGTGTTCATCAAGCGACCTCATGGGCTGAACTGGACAGCGGACAGGCTCAAAGATGGGGGGCCGGCGCGGGCGATTCAATCGCCCGGGCCATGAAACTTTTTTCAGCAAGCGGGCGGTCTGGGCTAAAGTTACGCCCTGCTTTTTCTGCCATGCGATGTTGACCGATGAATCCGCTGAGCGTTCTGCGCGACTCCCTGTACTTCTTCCGCCGCCACCTGGCGAGCATCCTTCAGCTGTGCCTGCCGTTGGTGATGCTCGAGGCCCTGTGCAGCCAATTGCTCTACCGCGAGCTCGGCGAGCAGGCTTCGCCGGCCTACGGCATGTTGGTCAGCCTGTTGTTCTACCCGCTGTACAGCGCCGCGCTGATCCTCTACCTCGACACCCGCAGCAACGGCGACGCGATCGCCAAGCGCAACCTGTTCGCCCGCGCCGTGCAGCTATGGCCGGCGCTGGCGCTGTTGATCCTGATCAGCTCGCTGCTGATCATGGCGGGCCTGATGCTGTTCATCTTCCCGGGCGTGTGGATCATGGTGAACCTGGTGTTCGCCGAATACCTGCTGGTGCTGCGCGGCCTGCCAGTGGTCGAGTCGATGCGCACCAGCGCGCGCATGACCACCGGGCACTTCATGCGCATCATGGTGTGCATGCTGTCGGTACTGGCGCCGCTGTGGCTGATCGATGGCTTGCTGCTGACGGTATTCCCCGAGCCGCAGCCAGGCGTGCAACTGGCCCTGGACAGCCTCAGCGGCTTCCTGCAGCTGTTCAGTACCGTGGTGCTGTACCGCCTGTTCATGCTGCTGGAGAGCGAAGCGGGGGCCTGATCGTCCGTGCCTGGCAACAATGCGGCCGGAGCATCCTTGGCACCCGCCGGTTAGCCGGCCCTGCCTGGTCAGGTGCCTCTGGGCTTGGCCCGCGCCGTGGCCTCGGCCACCAGCGGGTTGTCCGGCCAGTAGTGCTTGGGATAGCGCCCTTTCAAATCCTTCTTCACCTCGGCATAGGTGGTACGCCAGAAGTTGGCCAGGTCCTGGGTGACCTGCACCGGCCGGCGTGCCGGTGACAGCAGGTGCAGCTTGACCTGCAGGCGCCCACCGGCGATGCGCGGGGTATCGGCCAGGCCGAACAGCTCCTGCAAGCGTACGGCAAGAATCGGTGGCTGCTCGCTGTAGTCCAGGCGGATGTTCGAGCCCGAAGGCACGCTCAGGTGCGCTGGGGCCAGCTCGTCCAGGCGCTGGGGCAACGGCCAGGGCAGCAGGTTGCGCAGGATCGACGACAGGTCCAGCGCGGCGAAATGGCTCAGGCGCGAGACCTTGCCCAGGTAGGGTTGCAGCCAGTCTTCCAGGCTGGCCAGCAGCGCTTCGTCGCCCAGGTCGGGCCACTCGCTGTGGCCGTCCTTCGCCAGGTCCAGCTGGCGCAGCAGCGTGACCCGGGCCTGCCACTGGCGCAGTTCGGGGGTCCAGGTCAGCAGGTTCAGGCCCTTGCGCCGCACCAGGCCGAGCAAGGCCCTGGCGCGGGCATCGTCGTCCAGGCCGGGCAGCGGCTCGCGGCTGAGCACCAGCTCGCCGACCTTGCGCTGGCGTTCGGCGCGCAGCACCTGCTCGCGTTCGTCCCAGTCCAGCAGGTCGAGCTGTTCGACCTGCTCGGCAAGCACATCATCGAACAGTGCCCGCTCGAATTCGGCGGCCAGGTAGATGCGCTCTTCGCGCTGGCCCTGGCGGCTGCCGAGGTCGGCGATCACCAGCCAGGGGCATTTCATCAACGCATCGGCTTCGCCGAACAGCGCCGCACGGCCGTTGGCCAGGCGGTATTCGGCGCCGCCTTCGCGACGCTGCTGGGCGACACGGTCGGGGTAGGCCAGCGCCAGCAGGGCACCGAGCCAGCGCGGATGCTCGGGGTCGGCCACTGGGGTGCGGGGTTTGCCGCGCAGTTGCCCACGGTATTGCCGGGCCAGCTGCCGGGCACGTTGCACGCCGCCCTGGCCACCGCGTGAGGTTCTGCTTTCACCACTGAGCACGCTCAACCGCGAATGCAGGTCGGCGCCGCCGCCGCGCAGGATGTCACGCTCGCCCAGCAAGGCCGCGACGTCGCAGGCCATGTCGGCCAGCCCCAGGTCCTGGCCGCGCAGCAGCAGGTGGGCGATGCGCGGGTGGGCCGGCAGATCGGCCATGGCCTGGCCGTGGGCGCTCAACTGCTCGCGGTGGCCGGGCTTGAAGGCGCCGAGCCGTGCCAGCAGGTCCTGGGCCTGGGCGAAGGCGGCAGTGGGCGGTTGGTCGAGCCAGCTCAGCTGTTCGGGCGGTACGCCCCAGCGCGCCAGCTGCAGGGCCAGCCCGGCCAGGTCGGCCTGGAGGATCTCGGCGCTGCCATGGGCCGCCAGTTGGTCATGCTGCGCCTCGGACCACAGCCGATAGCACACGCCCGGCTCCAGGCGCCCGGCACGGCCGGCGCGCTGGGTGGCGCTGGCGCGGGAGATGCGCTGGGTGTCGAGGCGGGTCATGCCGCTGCCGGGGTCGAAGCGCGGCACCCGGGCAAGGCCTGCATCGATCACCACGCGAACGCCGTCAATGGTCAGGCTGGTCTCGGCGATGTTGGTGGCCAGCACCACCTTGCGCTGGCCCTTGGGTGCCGGCTCGATGGCGGCGCGCTGGGCATTCAGGTCGAGCTCGCCATGCAGCGGGCAGAGCAGGATACCGGGGCGCTCGCCCACGGCCTCCTGCAAGGCCTGGTGCACCCGGCGGATCTCAGCCTGCCCGGGGAGGAACACCAGCAGGCTGCCGCTTTCATCGGCAAGCGCCTGCAGCACACAGTCGACCACCCGCGGCTCGACGAACTCGCCAGGCTGGAAGGGCCGGCTCCAGCGGATGTCCACCGGGTGCATACGGCCCAGGCTGCTGACCACCGGAGCGTCATCAAGCAGCCGCGACAGGCGCTCGCCCTCCAGGGTGGCCGACATCAGCAGGATCTTCAGTGGCAGCTCGTCACGCAGCAACCCGCGGCCATTGAGGCTCAGGGCCAGGGCCAGGTCGGCGTCGAGGCTGCGCTCATGGAATTCGTCGAAGATCAGCAGCCCCACGCCGTCCAGCGCCGGGTCGCTCTGCAGGCGGCGGGTGAGAATGCCTTCGGTGACCACTTCGATGCGGGTATTGGGGCCGACCTTGCTGTCGAGGCGGATGCGATAGCCCACCGTTTCCCCGACCTTTTCGCCCAGCTCGCTGGCCAGCCGCTCGGCGGCGGCACGGGCGGCCAGGCGGCGGGGTTCGAGCATGAGGATGGTCTGCCCGGCCAGCCAGGGTTCGTCGAGCAGGGCCAAGGGCACGCGGGTGGTCTTGCCGGCGCCGGGCGGCGCCTCGAGCACGGCTTCGTCGCGTTCGCCCAGGGCCAGGCGCAGGTCGGGCAGTACGGCATCGATCGGTAATGAAATCATGGTGGTCCTCGAACAATCGCCCGAGTATAACGGCGAACCTGGCCTGCCCTATCATGGTCTTAAGCTTCAGGCGCCGCCCTCTGCCGCGCCCCTTGTCGTGGTTACCTTTTCCGGAGATTCACATGCGCATCCCTTCCCGCGTCATCGGTGGCGCCCTGATCGCCACCCTGCTGACCCAGCTGACGGCCTGCGGCACGGTTTTCTTCCCTGACCGTCGCGGCCAGATCGAAGGCAAGATCGACCCGATGATCGCCGCACTGGATGCCGTCGGCCTGCTGTTCTACATCATCCCCGGCCTGATCGCCTTCGGCATCGACTTCGCCACGGGCGCCATCTACTACCCCGGCGGCTACTCCGCGCAGGTCGATCCGGCCAAGCTCAAGCCCGCCATCAATGCCGATGGCCAGGTCGACAGGCTCAAGCTGCAGGCTATCCTCGAAAGCGAACTGGGCCAGCGCCTGCCGCTGAACGACCCACGGCTGATCCAGCAGCGCGGCAGCGTCGAGCAACTGGCTGCCCTCGGCCTGGTACCGGCAGCCTGAAACCCATAAGGACGATCCTCGGCGCATGACCGTGACCAGCGAACACCAACGCCTGCTGCGCCTGGCCACCCGGGCATCCTTGGCGGTGGCCAGCATCCTGGTGCTGAGCAAGGCCGTGGCCTGGTGGCTGAGCGGCTCGGTGAGTTTGCTGGCCGGGCTTACCGACTCGGCGCTGGATGCCGTCGCCTCCTTCCTCAACCTGCTCGCGGTGCACTACGCGTTGCGCCCGGCCGACGACGATCACCGTTTTGGCCATGGCAAGGCAGAAGCCCTGGCCGGCATGGCGCAGGCGCTGTTCATCGGGGTCAGTGCGGTATTGATCGGGGTGCAGGCCGTGCAGCGCTTGCAATCGCCGCAGCCGCTGGGCGACACCGGGGCCGGTATCGCGGTGATGCTGCTGTCGCTGGTGCTGACCTTGGCGCTGCTGGCGTTGCAGCGCAGGGTGATCCGTATCACAGGCTCGACGGCGGTACGCGCCGACTCGCTGCACTACCGCTCCGACCTGCTGCTCAATGGCAGCATCCTGCTGGCCCTGCTGCTGGCGCGCCTGGGCTGGCCACAGCTGGATGCGCTATTTGGCCTGGGTATCGCCCTGTACATCCTGTGGAGCGCGGTGCAGATCGCCCGCGAGAGCACGGCGATCCTGATGGACCAGGAACTGCCGGCCGACATCGGCGAGCGCATGCTCGAAGCGGTGCTGGCGATCCCTGGGGTCAAGGGCGTGCACGACTTGCGCACGCGGGTGTCGGGGAGCCATTGGTTCGTGCAACTGCACCTGGAATTGCCGGGGGAACTGCCGCTGCATCAGGCCCATGGCTTGTGCGTGCAGGCGTCGCAGGCGATCCGCGAGCGCTACCCACGGGCCGATGTGCTGGTGCATGCCGATCCGGTGTAGGCCTCATCGCTGGCAAGCCAGCTCCCACCTTGACCGCGCTGCTCTGAAGAAATGCGTAATCCTGTGGGAGCCGGCTCAGTTGATGCTGTAACCCCGCCCGCCCAGGCAAGCACCCAATGCCCGTCGATAGTTGTCTGCCACGTTCACCGGCGGCGCATAGCTGGCGGTTGCCGGGTCGAACCCACTCTGGCTCACGGCCCAGCGATGGCACTGATAACGGTCCTGCTCCTGCTGCTCCGGGGCCTGGCCGTACAGGGGATAGGCGATCACATCGTAACCGCCTGCCGGTTGCGGCGCTGGCGCCACCGTGGGCGGGTTGACCACCACGTACTCGGCGCTGCTGGCCTGGTACTGGTAATAGGTGTCGGCCACCAGGAAGAACAACGCGCCGCCCAGCCATACTTCGCGCGCATAGGGCGGCAGGTAGCTGACCCGCACGCCGTAAGGCGGCCTGACCACAACGTAGCCGCCGCCATGGGGGCGATACCAGTAGCCACCGGAGTAGTAGTAGTCCTGACCGCGATAGGGCACTTGCCAGGAGCGGTCCGGGAAGCGATCGATGGTATGCCCGGGGTGATACTGCGGCCCTGGGCCCCAACCATCGCCATGGCCGTCCGGCCGCCCCGACCAATCACCGCCCGGGCGCTGACCGGGGCCACCGGCTTGCCAGTGACGGTTGTCGTCATGCCGGCGCGGGATGTCCTGGTAATAGCCTTGGCGTGGCGGCTGGGTCTGGCGCACTTCATCCCGCGAGTTGAGCGGCGAGCCACGCCCGCCATTGGGATCCTGCGGGCCGTCCCCCGGCCCTTGGGCCAAGGCGCCCAGGCTGATACCGATGCCCAGCAAACCAACACCTGCCAACTGCCAGATGCGTGACCTCATGTTGTTCCTCTCAGTAAATAGCCCCTGCCTGTACTGCCGGCAGTCTAACGCGCCGCACAAGGCCGGCTGATGAAATAGCGGACAGCGAGTGCGTCACACCCGCGCCAGCAAACCGCGCAACAGCAACTCCAGCGCCACCAGTGCATGTTCCAGCCGGGCATCGCCCTCCTCGCCCTGAGCGACCCAGAACGCCGCTTCGGTCAGGCTGCCGTGGACCATCGCCGCCAGCGCCCAGGGGTCGGCCTCGGCCACCACTTGCTGCTGGATCAACCCGGCGAGCAGTTGCTGCAGCGAAGCCACGCAGTGTTGTTGCGCCTCGGGCGAGGCACCGCCCAGTACTGCCCGCGCATCGCGCAGGACGATGCGCTGGATCTGCGGCTCGCGGGCCATGCGCAGGTAGGCCTGGCAGCGTTGACGCAAGCCCTCCCAGGGGTCGCTGGCCGCGTCTGAAATAGCCTGCAGGCGGGCGTCCATCTCAGCGTCGATTTGCGCCACCACCGCCGCCAGCAGGCCCTGCTTGTCACCGAAGTGGTGGTAGAGGGCGCCGCGGGTCAGGCCGGCACGGGCGGTCAGATCGTCCATCGAAGCGTTTGCATAGCCCTGTTCGCTGATGACCTGACGGGCCATCGCCAGCAAAGCGGCGCGGGTTTCTTCCATTTCGGCGCGGGTACGGCGAACCATCACTCCCCCTTACATACACTGCGTATGAATATTTACATTCACATCGTATGATTATTTAATCATACGTGCTGTACGTATTCATTCCGCCGCTCTGCCCTTTGCAGCTGGCGGGGCTCAAGGAGGAACCGAGATGCCTAATCCCTACACCCGACTGTTTGCCTTGCCCGGCACGCGGGGCTTTGCCCTGGCAGCATTACTGGCACGCTTGCCACTGCCGATGACCGGGATCGCGATCATCACCCTGCTGTCCCACACACGCGGCAGCTACGCCCTGGCCGGGGCGGTATCGGCCACTTTCGTGCTGACCTATGCGCTGCTCTCGCCGCAGGTGTCACGCCTGGTCGACCGCCTGGGGCAGCGCCGGGTACTGCCGCTGGCCAGCTTTGTCAGCGTGGCCGGCCTGCTGTTGCTGGCCGCTGCTGCGTGGTTGCGCAGTGCCGATTGGTTGTTGTTCGCAGCGGCGCTGCTCAGCGGCTGCATGCCCAGCATGTCGGCCATGGCCCGTGCCCGTTGGGCCCACCTGTACCGCGGGCAGCCGCTGTTGCAGAGCGCCTATTCGCTGGAGACGGTGTTCGACGAGGCCAGTTTCATCGCCGGCCCGCCCCTGGCGATCGGGCTCGGGGTGGCCCTGTGGCCGGCAGCCGGGCTGGTTGGCGCCGCCACGCTGCTGGCGCTTGGCACGCTGGCACTGGTGCTGCAGACGGCCAGTGAGCCGCCAGTGGGCGATGTCGATCGCACGCCCTCGCGCAACCGGTCGCTGTGGCGCCAGCCAAGCCTGCGGCGGCTGACCTTGCTGATGGTGGCGATGGGCGTGATCGTCGGCACGGTAGATATCGTCAGCGTGGCGTTCGCCAGTGAACGCGGGCAACCCTTCGCGGCCAGCCTGGTGCTGTCGGCCTACGCCATCGGCTCTTGCGCGGCGGGCCTGGTGTTCGGCGCCGTGCGCTGGCGGTTGCCACTGCCGCGCCAGCTGCTGGTGGGCGCGCTGGCGACGGCGCTGGCCACCCTGCCCTTGTTGATGGTCGACTCCCTCACCGGGCTGGCCGGGGCAGTGCTGCTGGCCGGGGTGTTCTTCGCCCCGACCATGATCATCGCCATGACCCTGGTGGAGCGGTGCGTCGCCACGCAGCAGTTGACCGAAGGCTTGACCTGGTTGCTGGCCGGGCTGAATGTCGGCGTGGCTTTGGGCGCCGCTGCGGCGGGGCAACTGGTGGATGCGACGACACCCGGCCAAGGCTTCGTCATCGCCCTGGCCGGTGGGCTGCTGGTACTGCTGAGCGCAGTGGCCGCGAGCCTGTGTCCGGGCGTGGCGCGGGCAGATATACCGGCTGTTCATTCCTGAAACAGCTGCACACTGTCGACGCCATCGCGGGGCAAGCCCGCTCCCACGGGCCACTCGATAGGGCCCTCAGGCGCAATAAAAAAGGGAGGCCTTGCGGCCTCCCTTCGGGAATTGTCGTCCGTGCTCGGCACTTGTGGTACCGGCTCACCTCGCGCCGCCTTCTGGGCAGTGCGTAGCCCGGGGGCCGTGCCGATCCGGTTGGAGGGCTGGCCGCGAGCGCCCGTCTGGGGCGCCTCGCCGTGGACTGATGTCCGGGCAGTGATTCTGGTGATAAAGATAGGCGAGCACGGGGGGCAGAGGATTGCGAAGATTGCTCTGATAAATACTGCTTGCGCAATTTTTCACTCAGGATCGATAATTCGCCGCAATCCGAACAGAAAAGGCCCTATTCATGAGCAAGCTCGACCGCTATGACCTGAGCATCCTTGCCGAATTGCAGCGTGACGCGCGCATCTCCAACCAGGAACTGGCCGAGCGCATCGGCCTGTCGCCCTCCCCTTGCTCACGCCGGGTCAAGCAGCTCGAAGACGACGGCTACATCTCGCGCCAGGTGGCGCTGCTGGACCGCAAGAAGCTCGGCCTGAGCCTGACCGCCTATGTGCTGATCGGCATGGACCGCCACACCCCCGAGCGCTTCGAAACCTTCGAGGCGGCGATCCGCAACCTGCCGCAGGTGCTGGAGTGCAGCCTGGTCACCGGGATGGACGCCGACTATCAGCTCAAGGTGGTGGTACCGGACATGGACCACTACCAGAAGCTGCTGCTCGGCAGCCTGACCCGCATCGACGGCGTGACCAGCGTGCGTTCGAGCTTCGTGCTCAACCAGGTGCTGGCCAGCACCGAGCTGCCATTGACCCACCTGCGTTGAAACCCTGCGCGCCCGGCGTATGATCGGGCTCTTATCCTGCCTGGAGTTGACCGATGGATCCCGCCGTATTCGAAGAGTGGATGATGATCGTCCTCGTCACCGTGCTGATCGCCTTCATGGGCTTCATCGTCTGGGACCTGGCGAAAAAATCCAAGGCTGGCCGGTTCGGCACGCTGATCCTGTTCTTCGTGCTGGGCCTGGGCGTGCTGGCGTTCATCATCAAGAGCGTGGTGGTGGGGTTTCTCGAAGGGGTTTAGGTACCTATCGCGGGGCAAGCCCGCTCCCACGAATGTAGGGAATGTGGGAGCGGGCTTGCCCCGCGATAGCGATCAGAGCTTCGCCGGCACTTCCCGCCAGCAACCCTGTTCCAACCCCTCGATCGTCCAGTCACCAATCCTCACCCGCACCAGGCGCAAGGTCGGCAAGCCCACCGCCGCCGTCATGCGCCGCACCTGGCGGTTGCGTCCTTCACGAATCACCAGTTCCAGCCACGCCGTCGGCACGCTCTTGCGAAAGCGCACCGGCGGGTTGCGTGGCCACAGCGTGGGCTCGTCGAGCAAGCGGGCTTCGGCTGGCAAGGTCGGGCCATCATTGAGCTCGACGCCATCGCGCAGGCGCTGCAACTGCTCCGCGCTCGGCTCGCCCTCCACCTGTACCCAGTAGGTCTTGGCCAGCTTGTGCTTGGGGTCGGCGATACGGGCCTGCAGGCGCCCGTCATTGGTCAGCAGCAGCAAGCCTTCGCTGTCGCGGTCCAGGCGCCCGGCCGGGTAGATGCCGGGGATGTCGATGAAATCCTTGAGCGTGGCGCGCCCTTCGCCGTCGCTGAACTGCGTGAGCACGTCGAACGGCTTGTTGAACAGGATCAGGCGCGGTTCGGCCGGCGGCGCCTTGGCCTGGCGACGTGGGCCGGAAGGCCGCGCCGCCGGGCGGCGCGGGGTGTTGCGGGGTGGCAGGGGCATGGATCCTCAGCGGAACGGCGGCTCATCGAAGCTGCGCAGTTTACGCGAGTGCAGCGAGTTGAGCTCGGTACGCAACAGGTCGAGGGCGGCGATGCCGATCTTCAGGTGCTGGCTGACCGCGCGGTTGTAGAAGGCGTTGGCCGAGCCGGGCAGCTTGATCTCGCTGTGCAGCGGTTTGTCGGAGACACACAGCAAGGTGCCGTACGGCACCCGCAGCCGGTAGCCCTGCGCGGCGATGGTGCCGCTTTCCATGTCCACCGCCACGGCGCGCGACAGGTTGATCAGCGGGCGCTCCTGGGCCCAGCGCAGCTCCCAGTTGCGGTCGTCGTAGGTGAGCACGGTGCCGGTGCGCAGGCGCTTCTTGAGTTCCTCGCCACGCTCGCCGGTAACCTGCGCCGCCGCTTCCTGCAGCGCCAGCTGCACTTCGGCCAGGGCCGGGATCGGGATGTTCGGCGGCACCACGCGGTCGAGGATGCCGTCACGGCGCATGTAGGCGTGGGCCAGCACATAGTCGCCGATGGTCTGCGACTGACGCAGGCCGCCACAGTGGCCGATCATCAGCCAGCAGTGCGGGCGCAGCACGGCCAGGTGGTCGGTGATGTTCTTGGCGTTGGACGGGCCGACGCCGATATTGACCAGGGTGACGCCATCGCCGTCGGCGGCGATCAGGTGGTAGGCCGGCATCTGGTAGCGGTGCCAGACCACGCTGGCCACCAGGGCCTGGGCCTCGCCGTTGTCCATGCCCTTTTCGATGACCACGTTGCCCGGCAGGACCATGCGCACGAAGCGTGGGTCCTGGCGCAGCTGCTCGAGGCCATGGCTGATGAACTGGTCGACGTAGCGGTGGTAGTTGGTCAGCAGGATCCACGGCTGCATGTGCCGCCAGTCGCTGCCGGTGTAGTGCACCAGGCGGCGCAGCGAGAAGTCGACACGGGCCGCGTCGAACAGCGCCAGCGGCAGCGTCTCGGCGCTTTCCCAGTCGTACAGGCCGTCGGCGATGTTGTCGGTGGCGGCCGACAGGTCGGTGCTGGGGAACACCCGCGCCAGCTGCGCGGCGGTGATGCCGCTGCCGGCCAGTTCATCGCCCTGGTCGACCACGTAGGGGTACGGGATGTTCTGTTCGCTGACGCCGACTTCCACGGTCACCGTGTAGTCGTGCATCAATGGCCGCAGCTGCTCCAGCAGGTAGCCACGGAACGCGGCGGGCTGGGTGACGGTGACACTGTAGGTGCCGGCCACCTGGACCTTGGCGTAGGCGCGGGTGGTGGCGGCGACTTCACCCTGGCTGAAGTAGGTCAGGCGCAGCGCCGGGTAGCGGAACAGCGCACGCTCGTCCTGGCCCGGTTCGGTGCGGTCCTTGAGGTAGCGCTTGAGGGCCTGGCTCAGGGCGCCGGTGGCTTGCTCGTGGAGGGCCGCCAGACGGTCGACGGCCTGTTCGGGGGTATCAACGACTTCAAACGCTTGGCTCACGCTGGGCTTCCTGTCTTCTGACATGCATGTTCAGCATCTTGCCTGCGTTCGCGGTTAAAAACACGCCTTTCGCGGGGCAAGCCCGCTCCCACGAACGTTCGAATCGTGGGAGCGGGCTTGCCCCGCGATGGCGTTATCCGCCCCACACCGGCGTCGCCCTGGCCACCAGCGCCTCGACATCCACCCCGCGCGGCAATGCGCCATAAACCCGCCCGCCGCCACCCAGGCGGCTGGCGATAAAGGCATCGCTGACTGTCGCGTTACCGGCCTCGAGCAACAGCTTGGCCTGCAACGCCACGGCAATGTCTTCGGTCAGTTGCCGAGCCCGGTACTGAATGTCGCCGGTATCGGCAAACGCTCCTTTGAGGTTGCCGATGAACGCCGCCAGGCGTGGATCGCCATGCCCATCGCCCAGCTCGATGAACAGCGCATCCAGCACACCCGGCTCCTTCGACAGCGCCCGCAGCACGTCCAGGCACTGAACGTTGCCGGACCCTTCCCAGGTCGAGTTGACCGGTGCCTCACGGTACAGCCGCGGCAGGATGCTGTCCTCGACATAGCCCGCACCGCCCAGGCACTCGGCGGCCTCGTTGATCATTCCCGGCGCGCGCTTGCAGATCCAATACTTGCCCACCGCCGTCACCAGGCGGGCGAAATGCGCTTGCTGCGGGTCGTCGAGCTGCTCCAGGGCCTGGCCCATGCGCAGGCTCAAGGCCAGCGCCGCCTCGCTTTCCAGGGCCAGGTCGGCGAGCACGTTCTGCATCAGCGGCTGCTCGCTCAACACCCGCCCGCCGACTTTGCGGTGGGCGCAGTGATGGGCGGCCTGGGTCAGCGCCTGGCGCATCAGCGCGCTGGAGCCAACCATGCAATCGAAGCGGGTCATGGCCACCATCTCGATGATGGTCGGCACGCCCCGGCCCTCTTCGCCGATCATCCACGCCAGGGCACCGCGGAACTCCACTTCGCTGGAGGCATTGGAGCAGTTGCCGAGCTTGTTCTTCAGGCGCTGGATATAGAACTGGTTGCGCTGGTCATCCGGGCGGTGGCGCGGCAGCAGGAAGCAGCTCAGGCCCTTGTCGGTCTGGGCCAGGGTGAGGAAGGCGTCGCACATGGGCGCCGAGCAGAACCACTTGTGCCCCACCAGCTCATAGGCCTGGCCCGGGCCAGGCTGGCCAACAGGGTAGGCGCGGGTGGTATTGGCACGCACATCGGTGCCGCCCTGTTTCTCGGTCATGGCCATGCCGATGGTCACCCCGGCCTTGTGCCGGTCGCCGACATTGCGCGGGTCGTATTCGCGGGCGAGGATCTTCGGCAACCAATAGCTGGCCAGCTCCGGCTGCAGCCGCAGCGCTGGCACGGCGGCGAAGGTCATGGTCAGCGGGCAGCCGGTGCCGGCTTCGGCCTGGCTGTGCAGGTAGGTCATGGAGGCCCGCGCCACATGGGCGCCCGCACGCGGTTCGGCCCAGGGCAGCGAGGGCAGGCCATGCTCGACCGCAGTGCGCATCAGCTCGTGGTAGGCGGGATGGAACTCCACCAGATCCACCCGGTGGCCGTAGCGGTCGTGGCTGCTGAACTCGGGTTTGTGCGCATTGGCGAGGAACCCGGCGGCCATCAGCGGGCCGCCGGCCAGTGCCCCGTAGGCATCGATCCGCGCCTCGGCCCAGCCGGCACCAAAGCGCCGCGACCATTCCTGCAAGGGCTGGTCGAGACGGTACAGGTTGGCGCCGTCGAGGGCCGGCGGCTGGTTGGTGACTTCGTGGGTTTCGGCGAACTGGTGCAGGTTCATCGGGGGGCCTCCTGGATCCGCTCATGCCTGGAGAACCCAGTGAAGCACCGCAGCCAGCGCAGTCAAAGTGACAAAACTGCCGATGAGCAGAGCATTTTCTGCGCAAGCCTCAGTAGCGCCTGCGCCCCGTCGCCGCCCGGCTGGAAGTCACCTGCACCTGGGCCACGGTCAGGATCAGGCTCAGTTCGAAGCGGCTGCCCAGCCCCGGGGTAGACTCGTGCGACAGCTGCGCGCCAACCAGTTCGCCCAATTGGCGGCAGATCGACAGGCCGATGCCCAGGCCGCCGTAGCGCCGGGTCATCGAACCATCGACCTGGAAGAAGCGCTGGTACAGCACGGCCTGGTCGAGGTCTTCGAAACCAATGCCGCTGTCGCTGACGGTCAGGCTCAGCGCCAGCCGGTCGGGGCCGATGCGCCGGCCACGCACCTGCACGGTCACGCCGCCCTGGTGGGTGAACTTGAGGCCGTTGTCCACCAGGCAGGCCAGGCAGCGGGCGAGCTTCTGCGCATCGCCCACCAGGCTGTCGGGCACGTCGGCGGGGATATCCAGGGTCAGGTACAAGCCCTTGGCCAGCGCTTGCCCGGCGTAACCGGCACGCAGTTCCTGGAGCAGGCGGCGCAGGCTGAACGGCACACCGTGGTTGCGCAGGCGGCCGGCCTGCAGCTCGGTGAGGATCAGGATGTCGTCGACCATGGCCATCATGTCCTGGGCGGAACCTGCGGCCGTGCGGTGGTACTGGGCCTGCTCGGCGCTCATGGGCAGGGTGTGCAGCAGCTCCAACGAGCCGATCACGCCGTTCATCGGGGTGCGCAGCTCGTGGGTGACGGTGGCCAGGAACTCGTCTTTCAGGCGATTGCTGTGGGCCAGTTGCTGGTTAAGTTGCTCAAGGGTGCGCCCGGTCTCGCGCAGGGCCTGGGCCTGCTGCTCGCGCAGGCTGTTGATGCGGTCGGCCAGGGCCAGTGACAGCAACGCCACCTCCAGCGCCGAACCGAGCTGGCTGGCGTACATGGTAAGGAACACGTTGGGCAGATAACCCAGCACCATCAAGGTGTTGACCAGCCCGCCCAGCAGGAAGGCGGTCCAGGCGATGATGAACCAGCGTGCCACCCGCACCCCGCGCCACCAGGCATACAGGCCTGCGCTGAAGATGCTCACGGTGAACAACAGCGCCAGCACCGTGGCCATGCGCAGCGCGATGCCGTAACGCAAGGTCACCGCCAGCACCATGACCAGCGCGCCACCCGCCATCAGTGCCATCAGCAGGCGGTCGAAACCACGGCTGAGCCGGCCCAGTTGCAGGAAATGGCGGGCGAACTGGCAGCCGAACAGCCCGGCAGCGCCGATGAACAGGGGCGTCGCGGCATTCGCCCACCACGGGCTGTCCGGCCAGAAATAGGCGATACCGGCGCCGTTGACCGACACCTGGTACAAGCCGAACGAGGCGATGTAGAGGATGTAGTAGAGGTAACTGACATCGCGCACGCTGAGGTAGATGAACAGGTTGTAGACCAGCATCACCAGCAGCACGCCATAGATCATGCCCAGCACGTACAGGCGGGTGGGCTGGTCTTCAAGGTACGCCTGGGTAGACCACAGCGTCAGCGGCGCCTGGACCGAACCCTGGCTGTGCAGGCGCAGGTAGGCGGTGGTCGCCTGCCCGGGTTTGAGCGCCAGCTCGAACAGGTAGTTGTTCTGGCGAATCTGCCGACTGGCATAGGGCAGTGCATCGCCGGTGCGCTGGGCCAGGCGAAACACCCCTTGGGCATCCGGCAGGTAGAGCTCGAGGTGATCCAGCGGCGGGTAAGCCAGCTCCAGCAACCATTGGCGTGGCGCGGCGGAGGGAGGCGCGGCGTAGTCAAGGTCGATTCGCAGCCAGAACACCGAGGTCGAGTAACCGGCATTGAGCACCTCGTGCGGGTGCGCCTGGAAACGGCTGGCAAAGGCCGGCGCGCTGACCTGGCCAATACTGGCGCTGCCATCGTGGTCTTCGTAGACCTGCATGAACCTGCCCAGTGGCAGGCGTGCGGTGCTGGCGTCGAATTCGACCGCCCCGGCGAACAGGGGCAAGCAGCCCAGAAGCACAATCAGCAAATAGCGCATACAGCCCCAGCATGACCTGTCCGTTCGCGTCGCGTTGCCTCCCTTCCCTTTGAGACGACGTGATCCGGCAGAGTCCGTTGATCGAATTATCCGAGCACTCTAGCATAGCTTTCCGGCAAGGCCAGAGGCCACACCAAATTTGCATTAAACAGCTCTAGAATGGGCATTACAGAAGCAACACCCCACACATCCTGACCATTCGATCAGCAAATCTTGCGCAGCGACCGATCCGCACAAAAAGGTTTGGTGATAAGCTCGCCGACCATGAATACCTACAGCTCCCGCCCCGTTGTCCTCTGTCTCTCCGGCCACGACCCAAGTGGTGGCGCCGGGCTGCAGGCAGATATCGAAGCCCTGATCGCCCAAGGCTGTCACGCCGCACCGACCGTGACCGCCCTGACCGTGCAGGATACCGTCAACGTTTCCGACTTCCGCGTGCTCGACCGCGAGTGGGTACTGGCCCAGGCCAACGCCGTGCTGGCCGACTCCAGCGTGGCCGCGGTCAAGCTGGGCATGCTCGGCTCGATCGAAATGGTCGACACCGTGGCCGAACTGCTCAAGGCCCACCCGCACCTGCCGTTGGTCTGCGACCCGGTACTGCGCGCCGGCGGCGGTGGCCGCCTGGGCAAGGACGAGGTCGGCTACGCCCTGCGCGAGCGCCTGCTGCCGCTGGCCACCATCGCCACCCCGAACCTGCCCGAGGCGCGGATCCTCGCCGAACTGCCGGACGGCACCGCCGATGAATGCGCCGCCAAGCTGCTGCCCTTCGTCGAGCACCTGCTGATCACCGGCGGCCACGGCGACGAGGACGAAATCCACAACCGCCTGTACAGCCGCGATGGCCAGCAGCACACCTGGACCTGCCAACGCCTGCCCGGCAGCTACCACGGCTCGGGCTGCACCCTGGCCAGCGCCCTGGCCGGCCGCCTGGCCCTCGGCGAGCAGCTGCAAAGCGCCGTGCGCAGCGCCCTGGACTACACCTGGCGCACCCTGCGTGACGCCGAGCAACTGGGCAAGGGC
Source organism: Pseudomonas sp. EMN2 (assembly GCF_009650555.1). Lineage (NCBI taxonomy): Bacteria > Pseudomonadati > Pseudomonadota > Gammaproteobacteria > Pseudomonadales > Pseudomonadaceae > Pseudomonas > Pseudomonas sp. EMN2. The sequence goes on along the minus strand of NZ_VZZR01000057.1, from coordinate 79,677 downwards.
CAGTACGTGCCACGCCGCCTGCCCCTGGATTTCTGCTCCTGACACGAGGCCACCCGATGAAGCTCCGCGGTCTGTATGCGATCACCGACAGCCAGCTGCTCGCCGGCCGTTTCCTAAGCCACGTCGAGGCGGCACTCGAAGGCGGCGTCTGCCTGCTGCAGTACCGCGACAAGAGCGACGATGCCGCCCGCCGCCTGCGTGAGGCCGAAGCGCTGATGAAGCTGTGCGAGCGCTACGGCACCCAGCTGATCATCAACGACGACGCCGAACTGGCTGCGCGCCTGGGCGTCGGCGTACACCTGGGCCAGACCGACGGCCCGCTCACGCCGGCCCGCGCCCTGCTCGGCCGTCAGGCGATCATCGGTTCCACCTGCCACGCCAGCCTTGAGCTTGCCCAGCAGGCCGCCAAGGAAGGCGCCGACTACGTCGCCTTCGGCCGCTTCTTCAATTCCGTCACCAAGCCGGGCGCACCGGCCGCCAGCGTCGATCTGCTGGAACAGGCCCGCGCCCAGGTCAAGCTGCCGATCGCCGTGATCGGCGGCATTACCCTCGACAACGCCGCCCCGCTGGTCGCCCATGGCGCCGACCTGCTGGCGGTGATCCACGGCCTGTTCGGTGCCGACAGCGCGCAGGAAGTCACCCGCCGCGCCCGCGCCTTCAACGCCCTGTTCGCTTCCTGATTTCGAGAGAAGATCCCATGTCCCGTTCCGAAGCCCTGTTCGCCCAAGCCCAGAAGCACATCCCCGGCGGCGTCAACTCGCCGGTCCGCGCTTTCAAGAGCGTCGGCGGCACTCCGCTGTTCTTCAAGCACGCCGAAGGCGCCTACGTCGTCGACGAGGATGACAAGCGCTACGTCGACTACGTCGGTTCCTGGGGCCCGATGATCCTCGGCCACGCCCACCCGGACGTGCTGGACTCGGTACGTAAACAGCTGGAACACGGCCTGTCCTACGGCGCCCCGACCGCCATGGAAACCGAGATGGCCGACCTGGTCTGCTCGCTGGTGCCGTCGATGGAGATGGTGCGCATGGTCAGCTCCGGCACCGAAGCCACAATGAGCGCCATCCGCCTGGCCCGTGGCTACACCGGCCGTGACGCCATCATCAAGTTCGAAGGCTGCTACCACGGCCATTCCGACAGCCTGCTGGTCAAGGCCGGTTCGGGCCTGCTGACCCAGGGCGTGCCGAGCTCTGCCGGCGTACCGGCGGACTTCGCCAAGCACACCCTGACGCTGCCGTTCAACGACATCGCCGCGGTCGAGAAAACCCTCGCCGACGTTGGCCAGACCGTGGCCTGCATCATCGTCGAGCCGGTGGCCGGCAACATGAACTGCGTACCACCGGCGCCGGGCTTCCTCGAAGGCCTGCGCGCGCTGTGCGACAAGCACGGCGTAGTGCTGATCTTCGACGAAGTGATGACCGGCTTCCGTGTCTCCCTCGGCGGTGCCCAGGGCTACTACGGCATCACCCCAGACCTGTCGACCTTCGGCAAGATCGTCGGTGGCGGCATGCCGGTCGGCTGCTTCGGCGGCAAGCGCGAGATCATGGGCTGCATCGCCCCGCTCGGCCCGGTCTACCAGGCCGGCACCCTGTCGGGTAATCCGCTGGCCATGGCCGCCGGCCTGACCACCCTCAAACTGATCAGCCGCCCAGGCTTCCACGACGAACTCACCGATTTCACCAGCCGCATGCTCGACGGCCTGCAGCAGCGCGCCGATGCCGCCGGCATCCCGTTCGTCACCACGCAAGCGGGCGCCATGTTCGGCCTGTACTTCAGCGGCGCCGATGACATCGTCACCTTCGACGACGTGATGGCCAGCGATGCGGAGCGCTTCAAGCGTTTCTTCCACCTGATGCTCGAAGGTGGCGTGTACCTGGCGCCGAGTGCGTTCGAGGCGGGCTTCACCTCCATCGCCCACGGCGACAAGGAGCTGCAGATCACCCTGGATGCGGCTGAGCGGGCTTTCGCCAAACTCAAGTAACACGCCGGCCAGATCGCGGGGCAAGCCCGCTCCCACGTGACTTGATCCCTGCGTGGGAGCGGGCTTGTCCCGCGATGAGGCCGGGGAATGTGACCCCTCTCACAAACACTGGCAAAATCGGCAGCCCTCACTCGGGGTGTAGAATTTCCAGTAAAACTTTGTAAGGTTGGCGCTGCTTATCCCATAATGTGCCACCAGAGACCTTGGCCGTAGCTTTGCAGAGGTAAGTCGATCCCCATGAACCGCACCGGCCGCGCCCTGACCATGGGCTGCCTGTTGCTTCTTCAGCCCCTGCTGGCCCTGGCGGAGGGCGGTAACTCGTTGCTGATTCCAGCGACGGGCCGCTGCACGCTGAATGCCGCGCCGGAGGATCAGGCGAGCGCCCTGAAGGCCTGCGAGCAAACCGCGGACTCCGGGGACGCCGAAGCACAGTACGAGCTGGGCGAGTTCTACTACAGCGGTACCCCCCGTCACCTCGACAAAGCGCTCAAGTGGTTCGAGAAAGCCTCGCTGCAGGGCCACGCCCAGTCGCAGTATCGCCTCGGCTCGATGTTCTTCCACGGCGAAGGGGTCAAGGCCAACAACGTGCAGGCCTACATCCTGCTGAAGATGGCTGCGGTCAACGGTGCGGAAGATGCGCTGGACATGGCCGACGAAGTCACCGAGCAGATGCCGCGCGACGAGCTTGAGCATGCCACCCAGGTGCTCGGCCAGATCTTCCGCAAATACCTGCTGGAACTGCAGAACGCCGAAGGGCGTACACCGTTCTCGCCCCTCCCCTGACTGAAGCCCTATCACACAGCCGTAAGAAATGCCGATCACTATGGGCCAAGGATTTCTCGTGCCCGCGTGGGCGCAGCCCAAAACGTGGGAGCGGGCTTGCCCCGCGATGAGGCCGCCACGGCCAGTACCGACCCTTGATCGTTTCAGTGCTTTCGCCACTGCCACTCAAGGGTTATTCTTGAGCTCACATTCATTGCCGTCGAGCGGCTAAAAACCACCTTGAACGCACCCATACAACCCCATCGCTTCATCCTCGAACCTTTCGAGGCCAACCGTTTCGCCAACCTGTGCGGCCAGTTCGACGAGCACTTGCGCCTGATCGAGCAACGCCTGGCCATCGAGATCCGCAACCGCGGCAATCAGTTCGAACTGATCGGCGAACCCAAGACCACCTCTGCCGCTGAACAGCTGCTGCGCCGCCTCTATCGCGAGGCCAAGGCCAGCGAACTGTCGCCGGAAACGGTCCACCTCTACCTCCAGGAATCCGCGGTCGAGAGCATCGGCAACCCTGCGGTCAATGAAGTCAGCGTCTCGCTGCGCACGCGCAAGGGCAAAATCACCCCGCGCGGCGTCAACCAGCAACGCTACGTCAAAGAGATCCTGGCCAACGACATCAACTTCGGCATCGGCCCGGCCGGTACTGGCAAGACCTACCTGGCCGTGGCCTGCGCCGTGGATGCGCTGGAGCGCGAGCAGGTGCGCCGCATCCTGTTGGTGCGCCCGGCGGTCGAGGCTGGCGAGAAGCTCGGCTTCCTGCCCGGCGACCTGGCCCAGAAGATCGACCCGTACCTGCGCCCGCTGTACGACGCGCTGTACGAGATGCTCGGCTTCGAACATGTGGCCAAGCTCATCGAGCGCCAGGTGATCGAGATCGCCCCGCTGGCCTATATGCGCGGCCGCACGCTCAACAACAGCTTCATCATCCTCGACGAGAGCCAGAACACCACGCTCGAGCAGATGAAGATGTTCCTCACCCGTATCGGCTTCGGCTCGACCGCGGTGATCACTGGTGACATCACCCAGGTCGACCTGCCACGCGGCACCAAGTCGGGCCTGGCCCATGTGATCGAGGTGCTCAAGGACGTACCGGGCATCAGCTTCACCCATTTCCAGCCCAAGGACGTGGTGCGCCATCCGTTGGTGCAACGCATCGTCGAAGCCTACGACCGCTTCGAAGCCCGACAGGCCCAGCCCGAGGCGCGCGGCAAAGATGCTTGAACTCGATCTGCAACGGGCCACGGATGCTGCCAGCCCCGATGACGCCGCCTTCCGCCGCTGGTGCGAGCTTGCCTTGCGCCAGCGCAGCGCCGACTCCGAGATGACCATCCGCCTGGTCGACGAAGCCGAAGGCCGCGAGCTTAACCACACCTACCGGCACAAGGACTACGCGACCAACGTGCTGTCCTTCCCCGCCGACGTGCCCGACGACCTGCTGGACATCCCGCTGCTCGGCGACCTGGTGATCTGCGTCGCGGTGGTCGAGCGAGAGGCCAAGGAACAGGGCAAGACCCTCGAAGCGCACTGGGCCCACCTGGTCATCCATGGCTGCCTGCACCTGCTCGGCTACGACCACATCGACGACGACGAAGCCGAAGAGATGGAAGCGCTGGAACGGGAATTGCTGGCAGAACTGGGTCACCCGGACCCGTACGCCGACGACGAAACCGACGCAATCACACACTGACACTGCAAGGAACACGAGTAACCGCCATGAGCGAAGACCGATCGAGCAACGGGCAAAAGTCCTGGCTGGGTAAGCTGACCCAGGCTTTTGCCCATGAGCCGAAAAACCGCCAGCAGCTGCTTGAGCTGCTGCGCGAAGCCCATCAGAACAAGCTGCTCGACAGCGAAGCGCTGACCATCGTCGAAGGCGCCATCCAGGTCGCCGACCTGCAGGTGCGCGACATCATGGTGCCGCGCTCGCAGATGATCAGCATCAAGGCCAGCCAATCGCCACGCGAGTTCCTGCCTGCGGTGATCGATGCCGCGCACTCGCGCTACCCGGTGATCGGCGAGAGCCATGACGATGTGCTTGGCATCCTGCTCGCCAAGGACCTGCTGCCGCTGATCCTCAAAGAGAACGGCGACAGCTTCAACATCAAGGACCTGCTGCGCCCGGCCACCTTCGTGCCCGAGTCCAAGCGCCTGAACGTGCTGCTGCGCGAGTTCCGCGCCAACCACAACCACATGGCCATCGTCATCGACGAATACGGCGGTGTGGCCGGCTTGGTGACCATCGAAGACGTGCTTGAACAGATCGTCGGCGACATCGAAGACGAGCACGACGTCGAGGAAGACAGCTACATCAAGCCGCTGCCCAGCGGCGACTTCCTGGTCAAGGCCCTCACCCCGATCGAGAACTTCAACGAGTTCTTCGACAGCGAATTCTCCGATGACGAGTTCGACACGGTCGGCGGCCTGGTGATGAGTGCGTTCGGTCACCTGCCCAAACGCAACGAGACCACCGAGATCGGCGGCTACCGCTTCCGCATTCTCAACGCCGACAGCCGGCGGATACACCTGCTACGCCTGACACCGATCAACCGTTAAGGACGAACATGCGCTGGATCACCCGCCCCGGCTGGCCCGGTAACCTGCTGGCCATGGTGGCCGGCGCTTCCACCCTCCTGGCCCTGGCGCCTTTCGACATCTGGCCGTTGGCGCTGCTGTCCATCGCCCTGTTCTACGCCGGCCTGCGTACCCTCAACCCGCGCCAGGCACTGGCCCGCGGCTGGTGCTTCGGCTTCGGCCTGTATGGCGCCGGCACCTGGTGGATCTACGTCAGCATGAACACCTACGGCGGCGCCTCGCCGTTGCTGGCGATCCTGCTGCTGCTGGCGTTCTTCGCCTGCCTGGCGTTTTTCTTCGCCTTGCCGGCCTGGCTCTGGGCGCGCTGGCTGCGCCGCGACGAGGCACCCTTGGCCGACGCGCTGAGCTTCGCTGCGCTGTGGCTGCTGCAGGAAGCCTTCCGTGGCTGGTTCCTGACCGGTTTCCCATGGCTCTACGCCGGCTACAGCCAGCTCGACGGCCCCTTGGCCGGTCTGGCGCCGCTCGGCGGTGTGTGGTTGGTGTCGTTCAGCCTTGCGCTGACTGCGGCACTGTTGTGCAACCTGCTGCGCCTGCGCGCACGCCCATCGTTCCTGGCTATCGGCGCCGTGTTGCTGGTGGCGCCCTGGGTCGTCGGCATGGCGCTCAAGGGCCACGCCTGGACCAAGCCCGCCGGCGACCCGCTCAAGGTTGCCGCGCTGCAGGGCAACGTCGAACAGGACCTGAAATGGGACCCGGCCCACGTCAACGCCCAGCTGGCGCTGTACCGTGACATGAGCTTCAGCTCCAAGCCGGTTGACCTGCTGATCTGGCCGGAAACCGCGGTACCGGTGCTCAAGGACCAGGCCCAGGGCTACATCGACATGATGGGGGCGTTCGCCGCCGAGCGGCATTCGGCTCTGATCACCGGGGTGCCGGTACGCCAGATGGTCCACCACCAGCGGCGCTACTTCAACGGCATCACCGTGGCCGGCGAAGGCGACGGCCTGTACCTCAAGCAGAAGCTGGTGCCGTTCGGCGAATACGTGCCACTGCAGGACATGCTGCGCGGGGCGATCGAGTTCTTCAACCTGCCGATGTCGGACTTTGCCCGCGGCCCCGCGGACCAGCCGCTGCTGCAGGCCAAGGGCTACCAGATTGCACCGTACATCTGCTACGAAGTGGTCTACCCCGAGTTCGCCGCTAGCCTGGCAGCACGCAGCGACCTGCTGCTGACCATCAGCAACGACACCTGGTTCGGCACCTCGATCGGCCCGCTGCAGCACCTGCAGATGGCGCAGATGCGGGCACTGGAAGCCGGCCGCTGGATGATCCGCGCCACCAATAACGGCGTGACCGCGCTGATCGACCCGTTCGGCAAGATCACCACGCAGATCCCGCAGTTCGAGCGCGCGGTGCTGTATGGCGAGGTCGTGCCGATGCAACAGCTGACGCCTTACCTGCAATGGCGTTCGTGGCCGCTGGCGATTGTCTGTGCATTGCTGCTGGGCTGGGCGCTGCTGGCCGGGCGGATTGCCAAGACCGTCTGATAGCGCCTGTATCGGCCTCATCGCGGGTAAACCCGCTCCCACAGGTTCGCCGCGGCCCTCAAGGCTTGCATGGTACCTGTGGGAGCGGGTTTACCCGCGAAGAGGCAGGCACCTGCGGTGCAAGATTCAGTAGAAAACCCGATACCCCACCAGCCCCACCGCCTCGTTCAATAGCTGCCCGCTCTGCCAGATCGCCCGGCTTTCCGGGAGCAAACCGGCAAACGGCCGGGCATGATCGCGCCCGAGGAACCCCACCGGCGCCGGCACCACTTCAAACCCGGCACGCTCAAAGCTCCAGCGCGAGCGTTGCATGTGCCAGGCCTGGGTCACCACCACCACACGACGGATCCCCAGCGGCTGCAGGACCTGTGCGCTGAGCGCGGCGTTCTCCCAGGTGGTATGGCTGGCCTCTTCCTTCCAGGTGACCGAAACGCCGAAATCTGCCTGCAGCCGCTCCGCCATCAACTGCGCCTCACTCGGCGGCGTGCCATAGTGCAGGCCACCGCTGGTCAGCACCGGCAACCCGGACGCCTTGGCCAGTTGCGCGGCATAGCGGATGCGCTCCAGGGCCAGGTAGGAAGGTTGATCGCTGCCACCCCAGGCCGGATCGCCTCGATCACGCCCAGCGCCGAGCACCACGATGGCATCGGCACGGCTTGCCAGGCTCGCCCAGCTCTGCGGCGCCAACGCAGGTTCCGTTTCCAGCTGCCGGGCCGCCTGCTCCACGACCAGCGGCAAGCTCATCAGCCACAGCCCGCCCAGGCCCAGGGCAAAGCACGCAGCCGCCAGGCGCGGCCGGCGTCGACGCCACCACCAGGCCGCCAGCAGCAACAGCAGCAATACGCCCGGCGGCATCAGCCATTGTTTGATGAAAAAGCGAATCGGCATCGCACACCTCCATGGAAGGCATGCAGCCTAAGAGGATCGGCGCCGGGCCTCAAGGGGAGGTCGACGCCGATCACAGTGTGGGTGTTGAAGAACCGGCGCGTGAGCACGTGCGCCTGCAAACCTGAACGGCTATCGGGATGGCTGCGTCCTGGATCTTGCTGGAGCAGTGGCGCGTTTTCGATCCTTTAGCCAGATGATCCTGGCCGAGGATGGTTCCGGTTGCGGGTAGGCACCGGCGCTGGCATGGCGACCTGCCGGGAGAGACTCCAGGTAGGCCTTGATCACCTCGAACTCGGCGTGGCTCAGGCCACGCAATTCCAGCTCGGCAGGCATCTCGTCGCGCAATCGTACCGAGGTTCTGGCCACTTCCAGTGCCAGGCCCAGGCGGTCGATCAGGCGTTCGTAGAGCTCCGGTTTGCTTGCAGGTAGTTGCGACTCTCCCATCCGTTCACCTCATTGAAGGTAAGAATATCTCCCCCCACAAATGAGCTTAGCGTTGTCATGAAAAGCAGCTGCCCGCCGCGACCAACGGCCCGCGCGGCGGGGGATGCAATCAGGGTTTCCCACGATGCGCGACGCTCATGTATGCTACGGCGTTCACTCTATCGACACCGGAGTGCCGGTCGCAGCGAGGTTCCGCTGCCTGGAAACAGGGTCCTTTCTCTCTCAGTTAAAAAGTAGCCATGCACGAACAATACACGCCCCGTGATATCGAAGCCGCCGCCCAGAAGTTCTGGGACGAGCAACAGTCGTTCGCTGTTACCGAACAGCCAGGCAAGGACACCTACTACTGCCTGTCGATGTTCCCGTACCCGAGCGGCAAGCTACACATGGGCCACGTGCGCAACTACACCATCGGCGACGTGATTGCCCGCTACCAGCGCATGCTGGGCAAGAACGTCCTGCAGCCGATGGGCTGGGACGCCTTCGGCATGCCGGCGGAAAACGCGGCGATGAAAAACAACGTCGCCCCGGCCAAGTGGACTTACGAAAACATCGACTACATGAAGACCCAGCTCAAGAGCCTGGGCCTTGGCATCGATTGGGCGCGTGAAGTCACCACCTGCAAGCCGGACTACTACCGCTGGGAACAGTGGCTGTTCACCCGCCTGTTCGAGAAAGGCATCATCTACCGCAAGAACGGTACCGTGAACTGGGACCCGGCCGACCAGACCGTGCTCGCCAACGAGCAGGTCATCGACGGCCGTGGCTGGCGCTCGGGCGCGCTGATCGAAAAGCGCGAAATCCCGATGTACTACTTCCGCATCACCGACTACGCCGACGAGCTGCTGGAAAGCCTCGACGAGCTGCCGGGCTGGCCTGAACAGGTCAAGACCATGCAGCGCAACTGGATCGGCAAGTCGCGCGGCATGGAAGTGCAGTTCCCTTACGACCAGGCCAGCATCGGCCACGAAGGCACGCTGAAAGTCTTCACCACTCGCCCCGACACCCTGATGGGCGCCACTTACGTCGCCGTCGCCGCCGAGCACCCGCTGGCCACCCAGGCCGCCCAGGGCAACCCGGCGCTGCAGGCGTTCATCGACGAGTGCAAGAGCGGCAGCGTCGCCGAAGCCGACATGGCCACCCAGGAGAAGAAGGGCATGGCCACTTCCCTGCTGGTCGAACACCCGCTGACCGGCGAGAAACTGCCGGTGTGGGTCGCCAACTACGTACTGATGCACTACGGCGACGGCGCCGTGATGGCCGTACCTGCCCACGACGAGCGCGACTTCGAGTTCGCCCACAAGTACAACCTGCCGGTGAAGGCCGTTGTGCGCACCAGCGCCGGTGACGAAGTGTCCAGCGAATGGCAGGCCGCCTATGGCGAGCATGGCCAGCTGATCAACTCCGGCGAATACGACGGCCTGGATTTCGCCGGCGCCTTCGACGCCATCGAAGCCGCCCTGATCCGCAAGGACCTCGGCAAGTCGCGTACCCAGTTCCGCCTGCGCGACTGGGGTATCAGCCGCCAGCGCTACTGGGGCTGCCCGATCCCGATCATCCACTGCCCGGCGTGCGGCGACGTGCCGGTGCCGGAAGACCAGCTGCCAGTCACCCTGCCGGAGAACGTGGTGCCGGACGGCGCCGGTTCGCCGCTGGCGCGCATGCCCGAATTCTATGAATGCACCTGCCCGAAATGCGGCACTGCGGCCAAGCGCGAAACCGACACCATGGACACCTTCGTCGAGTCGTCCTGGTACTTCGCCCGCTACGCCTCGCCGAACTACGACAAGGGCCTGGTAGACCCGAAAGCGGCCAACCACTGGCTGCCGGTCGACCAGTACATCGGTGGCATCGAGCACGCCATCCTGCACCTGCTGTACGCGCGCTTCTTCCACAAGCTGATGCGTGACGAAGGCCTGGTCACCTCCAACGAGCCGTTCAAAAACCTGCTCACCCAGGGCATGGTCGTCGCCGAAACCTACTACCGCGTCGCCAGCAACGGCGGCAAGGACTGGTTCAACCCGGCCGATGTAGAGATCGAGCGTGATGCCAAGGCCAAGATCATCGGCGCACGCCTGAAGACCGACGGCCTGCCGGTGGAAATCGGCGGCACCGAGAAGATGTCGAAGTCGAAGAACAACGGCGTCGACCCTCAGTCGATGATCGACGTCTACGGCGCCGACACCTGCCGCCTGTTCATGATGTTCGCCTCGCCGCCCGACATGAGCCTGGAATGGTCCGATTCCGGCGTCGAAGGCGCGAGCCGCTTCCTGCGCCGCGTCTGGCGCCTGGCCCAGGCCCACGTTGCCCAGGGCCTGCCGGGCAAGCTGGATGTCGCCTCGCTCGACGACGCACAAAAAGTCATCCGCCGTGCCATCCACGCGGCGATCAAGCAGGCCAGCACCGATGTCGGCCAGTTCCACAAGTTCAACACCGCCATCGCCCAGGTGATGACCGTGATGAACGTGCTGGAAAAGGCCCCGCAAGCCACCGCCCAGGACCGTGCCCTGCTGCAGGAAGGCCTCGAGGCCGTGACCCTGCTGCTGTCGCCGATCACCCCGCACATTTCCCACGAGCTGTGGAAGCACCTGGGCCACGACCAGGCCGTGATCGACGCCGGCTGGCCGGCCGTTGACGAAAGCGCGCTGGTGCAGGACACCGTCACGCTGGTGGTACAGGTCAACGGCAAGCTGCGCGGCCAGGTGGACATGCCTGCCGCCGCCAGCCGCGAGGAGATCGAAGCGGCTGCCCGCAACAACGAGAATGTCCTGCGCTTCACCGATGGCCTGACCATCCGCAAGGTCATCGTGGTACCGGGCAAGCTGGTCAACATCGTCGCCAATTGATGGCAACGCCCGTCCGCGCACAGCGCGGGCGGGCGTATTCGGCCCACGAGGGAGCTACAACATGATCAAACGCAATCTGCTGGTAATGGGCCTGGCCGTACTGCTCAGCGCCTGTGGTTTCCAGCTGCGCGGCACCGGCACCACCGAACTGACCATCAAGGAGCTGGACCTCAGCGCCCGCAACGCTTACGGCGATACCGTCAAGCAGTTGCGCCGCACTCTGGAAAGCAACGAGGTAAGGGTATACAGCGGTGCACCGTTCAAGCTGGTACTCACCAACGAACAGGAAACCCAGCGCGCGGCGACCTACAGCGGTGGTAACCGCTCGTCGGAATACGAGCTGACCACGGTGCTGAACTATGCCATCGAAGGCCGGAACGACACTGTGCTGCTGGAAGACAAAGTGCAGGTGCAGCGCTACTACGTGCACAACGGCAACAACATCACCGGCTCCAGCCAGGAAGCGACCCAGGTTCGTCAGGAAATGCGCAGCGACCTGGTACAGAACATGATGGTTCGCCTGCAACAGCTCACTCCGGAACGCCTGGACGAGCTGCAGCACAAGGCCGACGAACGCGCCAAAGCCGAAGCCCAGGCCCTGCAGGAAGCACAACGCATCCGCGACGAGACGCCCCAGCAATCCCCGCTGGAAGTCCCGGCCAACTGAGCCTGAACGGGGTGCCCCGGCACCCCGCCCTTCGCCATGAAACTCTCCCCAGCCCAACTCAACAAACACCTGCAGGGCCAGCTGGCGCCTGTGTACATCGTCAGCGGCGACGACCCGCTGCTGTGCCAGGAAGCCGCCGACGCCATTCGTGGCGCCGCGCGCCAGCAAGGCTACGACGAGCGCCAGGTGTTCAGCGCCGATGCCAACTTCGACTGGGGCAACCTGCTGCTGGCCGGTGCCAGCCTCTCGCTGTTCGCCCAGCGCCGCCTGCTGGAGCTGCGCCTGCCTTCGGGCAAACCTGGCGACAAGGGCGCCGCCGCACTCATCGAGTACTGCACCAACCCCGCCGAAGACACCTTGCTGCTGATCAGCCTGCCCAAGCTCGATGGCAGCGCGCAGAAAACCAAGTGGGGCAAGGCACTGATCGAGGGCGGCCACTGCCAGTTCATCCAGATCTGGCCGGTGGATGCCCAGCAGTTGCCACAGTGGATCAACCAGCGTCTCTCACAGGCCGGCCTGACGGCCCAGCGCGATGCGGTCGACATGATCGCCGCCAGGGTCGAAGGCAACCTGCTGGCCGCCGCCCAGGAAATCGAAAAGCTCAAGCTGTTGGCCGATGGCAACCAGATCACCGTCGAGACGGTACAGGCGGCGGTTGCCGACAGTGCCCGTTTCGATGTGTTCGGCCTGGTCGATGCCATCCTCAACGGCGAGGCAGCCCATGCCCTGCGCATGCTCGAGGGGCTACGCGGCGAAGGTGTCGAGCCGCCAGTGATCCTCTGGGCCCTGGCCCGTGAACTGCGCCTGCTGGCGGGGCTGGCGCAGCAGTTCAGCCAGGGGGTGCCGTTGGACAAGGCCTTCAGCCAGGCCCGGCCACCGGTGTGGGACAAGCGTCGACCGCTGGTGAGCAAGGCCCTGCAGCGCCTCTCGGCGCAGCGCTGGGCCATGCTGCTGCAGGATGCCCAGCGTATCGATGCGCAGATCAAAGGCCAGGCCCAGGGTTCGCCCTGGACCAGTCTGGCGCGCTTGTCGCTGCTGATGGCCGGACAGCGCCTGGCCCTTCCCGCCGAATGATGATCGCGGGGCAAGTCGGGACGCCGAACCGCCGCTCCCACGCGCCCCGCGATAGGCCTTCGAACCATAAACACAATCAATTGGCCCCCACGCCTGCACAAGCCTAGAGTGCGCCCCGAAACCCACCCCAATCGGGAACCCGCCATGAGCAAAAAGCCGAAAAAGCACGGCCCCAACAAGGCCAAGTCGATCATCGCCCAACCGCTGTTCCGCTGCCGCCAGGAACGACCGGACAAAGGCAAAGGCAGCTACCGCCGCGAAGCCTTCCAATCGAGAGATTGGGAGGCTTCCTGCTTTATGGCGGCATGAAAGCCATCAAAGGCATGAAATGCGCAGGCATGGTATGGTCGGCACCTGACCTGCAATTCTGGATTCGTGCATGCCCTCTCGTCTCACTCTACGCTGGCAACCTCGCCAGCTGATCGCGGCCACCAGCTTCATCCTGCTCGTTGCCTGCGCCGAGAAACCCACCGCCGCCGACGCCCTGCCGCTGGCTCCCGCCCAGCCCGCCCCCGTCGTCACGCTGCCCGGCACCAGCGCCGACACCAGCAGCGAAATCCAGCCTCTGCAGACCTTCGCCCAATGGCAGGCCGGCTTCCGCCAGCAGGCCCTGCAAGCCGGTATCAGCCCCAGCCTGTTCGACCGCGCCTTCCTCGGCGTCACCCCGGACATGGACGTGATCAAGGCCGACCGCAGCCAACCCGAATTCACCCGCCCGGTCTGGGAATACCTGGATGGCGCCTTGTCGCCACTGCGCGTGCGCAACGGCAAGAAACTGCTGGAGCAGAACGCCGAGCTGCTGGCCCGCATCGAGCAACGCTATGGTGTCGATCGCCAGGTGCTGGTGTCGGTGTGGGGTATGGAGAGTAACTTCGGCCAGTTCCAGGGCAGCAAATCGGTGATCCGCTCGCTGGCCACCCTGGCCTACGAAGGCCGTCGCCCGCAGTTCGCCCAGGACCAGCTGATCGCCGCCCTGCAGATCCTGCAGAACGGCGACATCCAGCCTGACGCCATGCGTGGCTCCTGGGCCGGGGCCATGGGCCAGACCCAGTTCATCCCCACCACCTACCTGACCCACGCCGTGGACTTCGACGGTGATGGCCGCCGCGATATCTGGAACAGCACCGCCGATGCCCTGGCGTCGACCGCGCACTACTTGCAGGCGTCTGGCTGGAAACGCGGGCAACCCTGGGGCTTCGAAGTGCAGGTACCTGCCGGCTTCGACTACTGGCTGGCCGACGGCAGCCAGCGCAAGAGCGTCAACGATTGGTTGCAACTGGGCGTGAAACTGCCGGCGGGCACCCAACTGCCGGCCAACAGCAGCCAGCTGTCCGCCGCCCTGCTGCTGCCGGCTGGCGCTCGCGGCCCGGCGTTCCTGGTGCTGGACAACTTCCGCGCAATCCTCAAGTACAACAACTCGTCGTCCTACGCGCTGGCGGTCAGCCTGCTGGGCGACCGTTTCTATGGCTGGGGCTTCATCGCCGGCAGCTGGCCGAAGGACGACCTGCCCTTGAGCCGCAGCGAGCGCATCGAACTGCAGAGCCTGCTCAACGCCAGCGGGCATGAGGCGGGTAACCCCGATGGCATCATCGGCGCCAACACCCGCAAGGCCATTCGCAATGCGCAACAGGGCCAGGGCTGGCCGGCGGACGGATACCCGACGCACAAGTTGCTAAATTCGCTGCGTGCGCAGTGATCGTTTCACTCACTCAGTGATTGCTTGATCGCTCGTAAAGTACATAAAAGTGGCACGCCCACTGTAGTGGCTTGGTAGTCGAAGGCTGATGATCGGGAGAAACCTTCCGGTCTCAGCCTTGAACCTGCGCTGGTCGTACTGGGCATAACTTACAGCCAACGAGTTATCCCGACCTGCTCTATTGAAATAAAACAGTGCCTCGATAGGCAGCTGACCTGGAATATTATCCAACCACGTTATCGCCACCATCTCATTCTCATCATAATTAGGATCAAGATAGTTGACACTCGCCACTGCCTTCAAGTTCTGATAAAAAGAATTCGCAGAATTTGGCGAGCCCTCCCGAACATCAAAGCTGCACTGCTTTTGCTTAGGATTGAAACCATTCCCCAAATCGGCGTAATACTTGCTGACATATTGCTCTGCGCTGATGATTCCCTGAGAGCTGCAATATCTACTTGAGAGATCGCCATTAACCATACCACAACCTCTGTCTGACCTTAGATCAGTTGCCGCATCGACCGGAAATACGCATACATATTTGAAAGGGCTTGCCACTGCACCCGCCATTGGTGGCATTGCAATAAAACCCTTAACCAAGCCAGGCATCCCATTTACAAATACAGAACCGCTACGCAGATAGGAAAACGAAACGCCACCCCGATACTTGGAGCCTGGACTAGGATTCCAAAAATCAAAATTTCTACTGTACTCAGTCGCTCTGATTATTACACCGGAGCACAAAAATGCCGGCCTGGAAGGACTCCCACAATCTGCTCTTACATCATCAAAACGAGCAGTCAACCTTGCAGCCATTTCCTCGCCTTGCTGCTGCAAAAAGGCTTCCGCCCTAGGAAACCCGTGATTCAGCAATAAAGCCAAAGATAGAAACACCCGTGCACAACCAGCGTTGAGCCACATGACCTGTCTCCTTCAGTTTGACGACAATGTGCCAACTTCGACATCAGTATCAGCAAACGCAGAACTCGTACAACTAGCAGAATTACCAGGTCATTTAAACGCTACTGAACAATACACATCGTTAACAGATCGATATCATCACGAGGCATCGCTCTTGCCACGCATAGTCCTATGCCGTGGTCATACTCTGCTCGACGATAGCTTCCATGGTTGCGGACCCTACTAGCGCGTAGGTGCAGCGAGCGGGTCGCGTGCAGGACTCACCCATAGCCGCAGACCGTGAAAGCGAGTAGCCCCGTCGGGATCATCAGCGCCAATACCCGTGATCGCTGGCAAGCCCGCTCGCAGGTCACATTCCTGTGGGAGAAACTGCCTTTTGTGGGCTCTGTGCAGGAGCGGCCGCGTGCCGCGAATGGGCTGCATCGCAAGCCGAGCCCTATCGATTGCCGGGGCCGCTTTGCGGCCCCGGCATTCTCAAAGCCTGAACAGTGCCTGCTCCAACACCAGGGCTCGACCTGCGGCATCCAATTTCACCCGCCCCCCCATCGGCAAACACAGGTTCGGATCACAATGCCCGCTGCGCCACCCGGCCATCACCGGCACCCCGAGCGGCCCGAATATGTCCACCAGCAACGGCGTCATCGCTGCCACCGACACCCCGGCAAAGTCCCCCACCAGCACACCCCTCAGGCCTTCCAGCTTGCCCGCCAGGCGCAGCTGGGTCAGCAGGCGGTCAACCCGGTACAGCGGCTCGTTGACGTCCTCGATAAAGAGGATTGCGCCCTCGCAATCGATCTCGGCCACAGTCCCCAGCGTTGCACCCAGCAACGACAGGTTACCGCCGACCAGCCGCCCGCTCGCCACACCCGGCACAACTGTGGTCAACGGGTAGGCCGCCGGGTGGACAATCGCATCACCCTCCCCCAGCCGCCCACTCAACTGCTCGAACAGTGAGCTCACCGTCGGCTCCAGCTTGCCCCCCAACAGATCGGCATTGAGCATCGCACCGTGGAAGCTGATCAGCCCGGCATGGCGGTTGAGCACCGTATGCAACGCGGTGATATCGCTGTAGCCCACCAGCGGCTTGGGGTGGCGACGGATCAGGTCGAAGTCCAGCGCATCCAGCAGGCGCATGCTGCCGTAGCCGCCACGCATGCAGACGATGGCGTCGATATCCGGGGCCTGGAAGGCATCGTGCAGGTCTTGCAGGCGCTGTTGATCACTGCCCGCCAGGTATCCATCGGCCTGGTTGACGCCTGGGTAGATTCGGCATTGATACCCACGGCTGTCGAACCACTGGCGAGCCTTGTCAGCATCCAGTCGGGCCGGCCCTGCCGGGGCGACGATAGCGAACCGGGCATTGCCGGACAGAGCCCCTGGCAGCAGGGTTTCAACGGTCTCCACGCAATTCATCGCGCTACTCCTTGCAGCTTGTCGCTTGAAACTTACAGCTAAAAAAAAGCCGATGCCGCCTTTCGGCGTGCATCGGCATGTTCAGCTCAAGCCCGCTTCAGAGCTTGATCTTGGCTTCGTGAGCCTGCTGGTCGGCGTGGTACGAGGAGCGTACCAGCGGGCCGGAAGCAACGTTCTTGAAGCCCATCTTGTAGCCTTCCTCGGCGAACCAGGCGAAGGTGTCCGGGTGCACGAAGCGCTGCACCGGCAGATGGCTGCGCGACGGCTGCAGATACTGGCCGAGGGTGAGCATGTCGATCTCGTGCTCACGCATGCGGTGCATGACCTCGATCACTTCCTCGTCGGTCTCGCCCAGGCCCAGCATCAAGCCGGACTTGGTCGGTACGTGCGGCACCATCTGCTTGAACTTCTGCAGCAGGTCCAGCGACCAGTCGTAGTCCGAACCCGGGCGCGCGGCCTTGTACAGGCGCGGTACGGTTTCGAGGTTGTGGTTGAACACGTCCGGCGGGGTCTGCGCGGTGATTTCCAGCGCCACGTCCATACGGCCGCGGTAGTCCGGCACCAGGGTCTCGAGCTGCACACCCGGCGACAGCGCGCGGATCTCGCGGATGCAGTCGGCGAAGTGCTGGGCACCGCCGTC
The DNA here is from genome assembly GCF_009650555.1 of Pseudomonas sp. EMN2. Lineage (NCBI taxonomy): Bacteria > Pseudomonadati > Pseudomonadota > Gammaproteobacteria > Pseudomonadales > Pseudomonadaceae > Pseudomonas > Pseudomonas sp. EMN2. Next base: position 62,248 of record NZ_VZZR01000057.1, on the reverse strand, counting down.
ACGCAGGTCGTCGCGGTCCACCGAGGTGATCACCACGTACTTAAGGCGCAGGTCGGCGATGGCCACGGCAAGGTTCTTCGGCTCGTCCAGGTCCAACGGCTTCGGCCGGCCATGGCCGACGTCGCAGAACGGGCAGCGACGGGTGCAGATGTCACCCATGATCATGAAGGTGGCGGTGCCACCCGAGAAGCACTCGCCCAGGTTCGGGCAGGATGCCTCTTCGCACACGCTGTGCAGCTTGTGCTTGCGCAGCAGCTGCTTGATACGGTCGACTTCCGGCGAAACCGGGATGCGTACGCGGATCCAGTCGGGTTTCTTCGGCAGTTCTTCGGTGGGGATGATCTTCACCGGAATGCGCGCCACCTTCTCGGCGCCGCGCAGCTTCACGCCGGCTTCGACTTTCTTGGGCGCGGGGCGCGGGGTGACGTCTTGCGTCGGGATCAGGTTCGGCACGGCTTCTTGCACAGTTGTCATATTCAGTCGATTCCGCCCGTGAGGGTCGTCTGCTCAGCGTAGTCGAGGTGCTTGACCAGCTGTCCGCGCAGCCTTGTCCTGACCTCGTCGAGTTCGATCGGGCCTGCCAGGTCGCGCAGCTGGGTCATGGCCAGCCCCGCATACCCACAGGGGTTGATTCGGCGGAATGGCGCGAGGTCCATGTCCACATTCAGAGCAAGGCCGTGGAAGCAACGACCGTTGCGGATTCGCAGGCCAAGGGAGGCGATTTTCGCTCCATCGACATAAACGCCAGGGGCATCGGGTTTGGCGGCAGCCTGCACGCCGTAACTGGCGAGCAGCTCGATCAGCGTCTGCTCGATGCGGCTGACCAGCTCGCGCACGCCAAAGCCCAGGCGACGCACATCCAGCAGCAGGTAGGCGACCAACTGGCCGGGGCCGTGGTAGGTCACCTGGCCGCCGCGGTCGGTCTTCACCACCGGGATGTCGCCAGGCACCAGCAGATGCTCGGCCTTGCCGGCCTGGCCCTGGGTGAACACCGCCGGGTGCTCCACCAGCCAGACTTCGTCCTGGGCATCCGGGCCACGCGCCTCGGTAAAGCGACGCATGGCCTCGAGCACCGGTTCATAGGGCTGCAGGCCAAGCTCGCGGATACCGAGGCATGCGCTCATCACAGCACCATTTTCACGATGCCGGTGGCACGCAGGGCACTGTTGATGTCGTGCAGTTGATCTTCGCTTTCGGCAATGATGTGCAGTTGCACCGTGGTGTACTTGCCTTCCTTGCTCTGGCGCTCGGCCAGTGTGGCCAGGTCGACCTTGGCGTACTTGCTGAGGATCTCGATCACGGTGTCCTTGAAGCCGACCACGGTATCGCCGATCACTTTGATCGGATAGTCCGCACAAGGGAATTCGATCTTATGCGACTTGACGTCTTCTTCGCTCATTGCGGGATGGCCTCGTAAGCCGTGGCAACAGCAACGCCCCCGCCTGGTTCACGGGGGCATGCAGGTCACGTATCAGTTGAACAAACCGTAGAAGAACAGGCGGATGCTATCCCACATACGGCCGAAGAAACCAGCTTCCTCCACGCCATCGAGGGCGATCAGGTCGGCGCTGTGAATCACTTTCTCGTCCAGTTTGACTTCCACTTTACCGATCACGTCACCTTTGGCGATCGGAGCGGTCAGTTGCGGATTCATGCTCATCGAAGCCTGCAGGCGCTTCAACTGGCCTTTAGGCATGGTCATGGTCAGGTCGTTGGCCAGGCCGGCTTTCACCTGGTTGGTCGCGCCTTTCCATACCGGGGCCTGAGTCAGCTCGGTGCCCTTCTGATAGAAGGTCTGGGTTTCGAAGAAGCGGAAGCCGTAGGTCAGCAGCTTTTGCGTTTCGGCGGCACGCGATTGCTCGCTGTTGGTGCCGAACACCACGGCGATCAGGCGCTGACCGTCACGCACGGCGGAGGCGACCATGCAGTAGCCGGCTTCGTCGGTGTGGCCGGTTTTCAGGCCGTCGACGGTCTTGTCGCGCCACAGCAGCAGGTTGCGGTTAGGCTGCTTGATGTTGTTCCAGAAGAACTCTTTCTGCGAGTAGATGGCGTAGTGCGCAGGGTCTTCGTTGATGATCGCGCGTGCCAGCAGGGCCATGTCGTGGGCCGAGGAGTAGTGCTCCGGGTTCGGCAGGCCGGTCGGGTTCATGAAGTGGCTGTTGCCCATGCCCAGGTCGGCGGCCGTCTTGTTCATCATGTCGGCGAAGGCGTCTTCGCTGCCGGCGATGTGCTCGGACAGGGCCACCGATGCATCGTTGCCGGACTGGATGATGATGCCGTGCAGCAGGTCGCTGACGGTCACCTGGGTACCGACCTTGATGAACATGCGCGAACCGCCGGTACGCCAGGCGTTTTCGCTGACGGTCACCGGGTCGTTCTCGCCGATCTGGCCACGACGGATGTCGAGGGTGGCGATGTAGGCGGTCATCAGCTTGGTCAGGCTGGCTGGCGGCAGGCGCTCGTCACCGTTGTTCTCGACCAGCACGTTGCCGCTGGCCGCGTCCATGAGTACATAGGACTTGGCGGCCAGTTGCGGTGGTGCCGGCATCATCTGCTCGGCCGCGAAGGCGACAGGCGTGATCAGCAGCAGAACAGGCAGGCAAAGTCGTTTGGCAAGGTTGGTGATGTTCATCCGTCTCTCGTAAATCGCTAATGGTCTGATGTTCCGCGGGCCACATCGTGTGCCCGGCGCCCCGTCAGTCTAGTTTTATGGCCAATGGCCTGGCCCGCAAAAGTGCGACCTAATGCCGCTGCGGGCAAAAGCGGGCATTGTACATGGCAACGCCCGGCAATTCATGAACAAACCGACAGGTCGGCGCTTTGATTCATCGCGGGGCAAGCCCGCTCCCACGCCGTTTGGAGTACCTGGCGTGGGAGCGGGCTTGCCCCGCGATGACGTTGATGCGACCGGTCAGTCAGTCACGACTTTGGCCTGGCCGAGATTGGCCAGGCGAATGCTGTCCTGGGTCTGCTGGATCTCGCCCTGGCTGTTGAACGGCCCCAGGCGCACCCGGTGCAGGGTCTGCTGGTTGCGCACGACCGAGCTGATGAACACCGGCGCACTGACCATGGTGCTCAACTTGGAGCGCAGCAGCTCGGCGGCATCCGGGTTGGCGAAGGCGCCCACCTGCAGGATGCTGCCGCCGTTGCTGTTCGGCACGTTGTTGCCGCTCACCTGCACCGGCACCACGGGCGCGGCGTGCTGCTGCGGCGGCGGGGTCCATTGCTCGACACGCCCGGTGCTGGCGGCGATCGGCTGGGCCTGGGCGACCTGCGGTTCCTTGAGCATCAGCGGTGGCTGCTGGCCACGCTGGGCCCACCATTGCTGCGGGTCGATACCTTCGACGCGCACATGGGCGGTGCCGCTCTCGGCATAGCCGAGCTTCTTCGCCGCCGCGTAGGACAGGTCGATGATGCGGTCGGAGTAGAACGGCCCGCGGTCGTTGACCCGCAGGATCACGCTGCGGCCGTTGGCCAGGTTGGTCACCCGCACGTAGGCCGGCAGCGGCAGGGTCTTGTGCGCCGCGCTCATGCCGTAGAGGTCGTACAGCTCGCCGTTGGCAGTGTTCTGCCCGTGGAACTTGGTGCCGTACCACGAGGCAGTGCCCTCGGCGCGGTAGTTGCGCGAGTCCTGCATCGGGTAATAAGTCTTGCCCAGCACCGTGTACGGGTTGGCCTTGTAGTTGCCGGTGTGCACGGTTGGGGTGGCGTCGGGGATCTTGTTGACGTCCACGTCCCACCACGGCGCGCCATCCTTGTGGGCGCGGTTGATATCCAGGCCCGGTTGCGAACGCACGGAGTTGCCGCTGCTCTGGGAGGTCGGGCGGCTGCTGGAGCAGCTGACCAGGAGCATGCCGACGGTGACGCAAGTCAGCAGCTTGAAGGTATTGGCAGAGATGATTGCGCGCATTACTTGACGCCCCGTGCTTGAACCAGCTGTTCGGCAAGCTGATGCACCGCCATGGCATACATCACGCTGCGGTTATAGCGAGTGATCGCGTAGAAGTTCTTCTGGCCCATCCAGTACTCGGGGCCGTACTCGCCTTCCAGGCGGAAGGCGGTGACCGGCAGATCATCGCGCAGCGCATCATGACTCGACCAGCCCAGCGCTCGCAACTGCCCCACGGTCTTGACCGGCTCGATGCCGGTGGTCAGGCCTTGGTCGGCGCTGGCGCCTGCGACCTGCGCGCGGCTGACCACGGCGCCACCGGCTACCCAGCCGTGACGTTTGAAATAGCTGGCGACGCTGCCGATGGCATCGTCAGGGTTGTTCCAGATATTGATGTGGCCGTCGCCGTCGAAATCCACCGCGTAGTTGCGAAAGCTGCTCGGCATGAATTGCGGCAGGCCCATGGCGCCGGCGTAGGAGCCCTTGAGCGTCAGCGGGTCGAGCTGTTCATCGCGGGCCAGCAGCAGGAACTCGCGCAGTTCCTTGCGGAAGAATTCGGCGCGCGGCGGGTAATCGAAACCGAGGGTGGACAGTGCGTCGATCACCCGGTAGTTGCCGGTGTTGCGGCCGAAGAAGGTCTCCACGCCGATGATCGAGACGATGTACTGCGCCGGCACGCCGTATTCCTGCTCGGCGCGGGCCAGCACCGCCTCGTGCTGGCGCCAGAAGTCCACGCCGCGGGCGATGCGCGCGTCGGTGATGAACATCGGGCGGTACTCTTTCCACGGCTTGACCCGCTCGGCCGGCCGCGAAATCGCGTCGAGGATCGCCTGCTTGCGCTGCACCTCGCTGAACACGCCCATCAACTGCTCACTGGCAAAGCCGTAGTCACGGGTCATCTCGCCAACGAACTCGGCCACCTGGGGCGAGCCGTCGTAATCGCCGGCAAGGGCTTGCTGGACAGCGCCGAACAGGCCCACCGCGCCGATCCACGGCACACAACGGGCAACCCAGCCACGCACTGCTTGCATTGAATTCTTCACCTTTTTCAAACTTGAGCAATCCATTTGCGGTGCGTATGGATCGACATCAGAACGCCAAACGCTGACAGCAGCGTCACCAACGAAGTTCCGCCATAGCTGATGAAGGGCAGCGGCACGCCCACCACGGGCAGAAGGCCGCTGACCATACCGATATTGACGAACACATAAACAAAGAAGGTCATGGTCAGGCTGCCCGCGAGCAGCTTGCCGAACAGGGTCTGCGCCTGGGCCGTGATCATCAGCCCACGGCCGATCAGCAGCATGTAGATCAGCAGCAGCAGGCAGATGCCGACCAGGCCGAACTCTTCACCGAGCACGGCGATGATGAAGTCGGTGTGGCTTTCCGGCAGGAAGTCCAGGTGCGACTGGGTGCCCAGCAGCCAGCCCTTGCCGAACACCCCGCCCGAGCCGATCGCCGCCTTGGACTGGATGATGTTCCAGCCGGTGCCCAGCGGGTCGCTTTCCGGGTCGAGGAAGGTCAGCACACGCTGTTTCTGGTAGTCGTGCATGACGAAGAACCACATGGCCACCGCCACCGGCACCGCCGCGGCGATCACACTGACGATCCAGCGCCAGCGCAGGCCGCCCATGAACAGCACGAAGGCACCAGAGGCGAGGATCAGCAGCGCCGTGCCCAGGTCGGGCTGGCGCACGATGAGGATGAACGGCACGCCGATCAGCACCAGGCTGATTGCCACGTGCTTGAGGTGCGGCGGCAGGGTGCGCTTGGACAGGTACCAGGCGATGGTCGCCGGCATGATGATCTTCATGAACTCCGAGGGCTGGAAGCGGATCACCCCGGGGATGTTGATCCAGCGCGTGGCGCCCATGGCGTTGTGGCCCATCACGTCCACCACCACCAGCAGCATCACCCCGGTGAGGTAGGCCAGCGGCACCCAGCGCGCCATGAAGCGCGGCTCCAGCTGGGCAATGATGAACATCGACACCAGGCCGATGCCGAAGGAGGTGGCCTGCTTCATCAGCAGGTCCCAGTTCTTGCCGCTGGCCGAATACAGCACGAACAGGCTGCCGGCGGCCAGCGTCAGCAGGATGAGCAGCAAGGGGCCGTCGACGTGGATGCGCTGCAGGAAGCTGGCGCGCCGGCGCATCACGTCCTCGCTGGAGAGCATGCGATCGAAGTTGTTCATCACGGGGCCGTTTCCTGGGCGACTGTGGCGGGGCCGAACTCAGGCTTGAGCCGGCCGTTCTCGTCGAGCAGCCAGGCGTCCATGACCTGGCGTACCACGGGGGCGGCGACACCGGAGCCGGACTCGCCGTTCTCGACCATCACCGAGACCACGATCTTCGGGTCTTCGGCGGGGGCGAAGGCAACGAACAGGGCGTGGTCGCGGTGGCGCTCCTGGAGCTTGTTGCGGTCGTACTTCTCGCCCTGCTTGATCGCCACCACCTGCGCGGTGCCGCTCTTGCCGGCGATACGGTATTGCGAGCCAAGGGCCGCCTTGCGCGCGGTGCCACGGGCACCGTGCATCACCTGCTCCATGCCATGGGTGACCTTGGCCCAGTCGGACTTGTCGCGCAGGACGATGTTCTCCATCGGGTTCTCGTCCACCGGCGGCTGGCCTTCGATGGTCTTGGCCAGGTGCGGGCGGTTCCACACGCCCTTGTTGGCGATCAGCGCGGTGGCCTGGGCCAGCTGCAACGGCGTGGTCTGCATGTAGCCCTGGCCGATACCGAGGATCAGCGTTTCGCCCGGGAACCAGGCCTGGCGGCGGGTGGCGCGCTTCCATTCGCGGGACGGCATCAGCCCGGGGGATTCCTCGAACATGTCCAGCGAGACCTTCTGCCCGATGCCGAACCGGTTCATGTAGTTGGACAAGCGGTCGATGCCCATCTTGTGCGCAAGGTCGTAGAAGTACGTGTCATTAGACCGCATGATCGCCACATCCAGGTCCACCCAGCCATCGCCGGTGCGGTTCCAGTTGCGGTATTTGTGGTCGTAGTTGGGCAGTTGGTAGTAGCCCGGGTCGAACACCCGGCTGGAGGCGGTCACCACGCCACTGTCCAGGCCGGCAATGGCCACGGCCGGCTTGATGGTCGAACCCGGCGGGTACAGGCCGCGCAGCACACGGTTGAACAGTGGCCGGTCGATCGAGTCGCGCAGCTCGGCATAGGCCTTGAAGCTGATGCCGGTGACGAACAGGTTGGGGTCGAAGCTCGGCTGGCTGACCATCGCCAGCACCTCGCCGGTGCGCGGGTCGAGCGCCACGATCGCGCCACGCCGCCCACCCAGCGCCTGCTCGGCCGCTTCCTGCAGCTTGATGTCGAGGCTCAGCACGATGTCCTTGCCCGGCTTGGGGTCGGTGCGCTTGAGCACCCGCAGCACCCGGCCGCGGGCATTGGTCTCGACTTCCTCGTAGCCCACCTGGCCGTGCAGGTCATCTTCGTAGAAACGCTCGATGCCGGTCTTGCCGATGTGGTGGGTGCCGCTGTAGTTCACCGGGTCGAGGGTCTTGAGCTCTTTCTCGTTGATCCGCCCCACATAACCCACCGAATGGGCAAAGTGCGCACCCTGCGGGTAGTGACGCACCAACTGCGCCGCCACCTCGACACCGGGCAGGCGGAACTGGTTGACCGCGATACGGGCGATCTGTTCTTCGTTGAGCTCGAACAGGATCGGCACCGGTTCGAATGGCCGGCGCCCCTGCTTCATGCGTTTCTCGAACAGGGCACGGTCATCCGGGGTGAGCTCCAGCACCTCGACGATCACATCCAGCACTTCCTGCCACTTGCCAGGGTTGCCGGAGCGTTCGCGGGTCATCACCAGGCTGAAGCTGGGCCGGTTGTCGGCGACGATCACCCCGTTGCGGTCGAAGATCAGCCCGCGGGTCGGCGGGATCGGCTGCACATGCACCCGGTTGTTCTCCGACAGCGTCGAGTGGTAGTCGAACTGGATGACCTGCAGGAAGTACAACCGGGCGATCAACACGCAGACGAGCAGCACCACCGCCACGGCGCCTACGACGACGCGGTTGCGCACCAGGCGGGCGTCTTTCTCGTGGTCCTTGAGGCGGATCTGCTGCGGCATCGGCGGGCTTACAGGTTCATTTGTGGTACGGATGCCCGGACAGCACGGTCCAGGCGCGATAGATCTGCTCGCCGATCAGTATCCTTACCAACGGGTGCGGCAACGTCAGCGGCGACAGCGACCAACGCTGCTCGCTGCGTGCGCAGACCTCCGGCGCCAGCCCTTCCGGGCCGCCCACCATCAGGTTGACCGTACGCGCATCCAGGCGCCAACGGTCCAGCTCGCCCGCCAACTGCTCGGTACTCCACGGCTTGCCATGGACCTCCAGCGTGACGATGCGTTCCCCGGGCTGCACCTTGCTCAGCATCGCCTCGCCCTCCTGACGGATCAGGCGGGCGACATCGGCGTTCTTGCCGCGGGTATTCAGCGGGATTTCCACCAGCTCGAGCGCAAGCTCCGGGGGCAGGCGCTTGGCATATTCATGCCAGCCTTCCTCGACCCACTTGGGCATGCGCGAGCCGACCGCGATCAGACGCAGACGCACGACGCTTCCTTATTCCCGGTCTTTGAGCTTGTCGGAATACTCGTGCGCGTGCTCCGGGCTGTGGTGCTTGCCATCGTTGGCACGGCTCTGCTCGGCGCCCAGCCACAGGCGCTCCAGGTCGTAGAACTGGCGCGCGGCGGCGGTCATCATGTGCACGATGACGTCGTTCAGGTCCAGCAGCACCCAGTCGCTGTCGCCCTTGCCTTCTTCGCCCAGTGGCTGAGCGCCCTTGGCCTTGACCGCTTCACGGACCTTTTCCAGCATCGCGTTGATCTGGCGATTGGAGGTACCGGTGGCGATGATCATGAAGTCGGTCAGGCTGTGCTTTTCACGCACGTCGATAACCTGGATGTCCTGGGCCTTGACGTCTTCCAGCGCGGCCTTGGTCAGCGCGACCAGCTCTTCGCCACTGATGCCATTGATTTTCTGCTTGGTCATATAAAACTCGTTCAACTCATTGAATGAGGCGCCCGTGGGCGCCGTCAGTTGGACGCACGATACAGATCGTGCGCCTCGATGTAGGCCAGTACTGCGTCCGGCACCAGGAACCGCGCCGACTTGCCGCTGGCCAGCAGCTGTCGGATCTGCGTGGCGGACACCGCGAGCGGCGTCTGCCAGACGAACGAAATGTGCCCCGCCGGGCCGGACATGGCGGTGGGGTCGTTCTGTGAGCGCGCCGCCAGCAGGTTGCGCAGCTCGTCAGGGGGTTCGACATCAGCATCCGGGCGTTGCAGCACCAGGATGTGACAGTGTTGCAACAACTCTTCCCAGCGGTGCCAGCTGGGCAGGCCGCAGAACGCGTCCCAGCCCATGATCAGGAACAACTGGTCGTGCTCGTTCAGCTCGGCACGCACCGATTCGAGGGTGTCGATGGTGTACGACGGTTTGTCACGCGCCAGCTCGCGGGCGTCCACGCTCAGGCAGCCGACACCCTGCACGGCGCTGCGCACCATGGCCAACCGGTCCTGCGCCGCCACTTGCGGCGTATCGCGGTGCGGCGGGCGGGCATTGGGCAGCAGGCGCAGCTCGTCCAGGTGCATGAACTCGGCCACTTCCAGCGCACTGCGCAGGTGACCGATATGCACCGGGTCGAAGGTACCGCCGAGCATGCCGACGCGCCGCACTGCCACCGCCTTGCTCAACTCAGCAGGACTCCTGGCCGCGCAGCTGGCCGTCGCCGATCACCACGTACTTCTCGCAGGTCAGGCCTTCCAGGCCGACCGGGCCGCGGGCATGCAGCTTGTCGGTGGAAATGCCGATCTCCGCGCCCAGGCCGTACTCGAAGCCGTCGGCGAAGCAGGTCGGGGTGTTGAGCATCACCGACGCCGAGTCGACCTCGGCGATGAAGCGCCGGGCCTGGCCCTGGTGTTCGGTGATGATCGAATCGGTGTGGTGCGAACCGTAGTGGTTGATGTGCTCGATGGCCTGGTCCAGGCCGTCGACCACACGGATCGACAGGATCGCGTCGAGGTATTCGGTGTGCCAGTCGTCTTCAGTGGCCGGCTGGCTGTCGATGATCGCCTGGGTACGCGGGCAACCGCGCAGCTCGACGCCTTTTTCCTGGAAGCGGCGGGCCATCTCCGGCAGGAAGCGCTCGGCCACGCGCTGGTCGACCAGCAGGGTTTCCATGGCGCCGCAGATGCCGTAGCGGTAGGTCTTGGCGTTGAAAGCAACGCGCCAGGCCTTGTCCAGGTCGGCGTGTTCGTCGACGAAGACATGGCAGATACCGTCCAGGTGCTTGATCACCGGCACCCGCGCGTCGCGGCTGATGCGTTCGATCAGGCCACGGCCGCCGCGCGGCACGATCACATCGACGAACTCGGGCATGCTGATCAGCGCGCCCACGGCGGCGCGGTCGGTGGTCTCGACCACTTGCACCACCGCTGGCGGCAGGCCGGCCTCGGCCATGCCACGCTGGATGCAGGTGGCAATGGCGCGGTTGGAATGGATGGCTTCGGAGCCGCCGCGCAGGATGGTGGCGTTGCCCGACTTGAGGCATAGGCTGGCGGCGTCGATGGTCACGTTGGGGCGCGATTCGTAGATGATCCCGATCACCCCCAGCGGCACGCGCATCTTGCCGACCTGGATGCCCGACGGGCGGTAGCTCATGTCGCGCATGGCGCCGACCGGGTCCGGCAGGCTGGCCACCTGGCGCAGGCCGGTGATCATGCCGTCGATACGCGCCGGAGTGAGTGCCAGGCGGTCGAGCAGTGCGGGCTCCAGGCCATTGGCACGGCCGTTGGCAAGGTCCTGTTCATTGGCTGCGGTGAGCGCGTCGCGGGCGGCGTCCAGCGCGTCGGCGGCGGCCTGCAGGGCGCGGTTCTTCTGCGCGGTGCTGGCACGGCCGATGACCCGCGAGGCCTCACGGGCGGCGTGACCCAGGCGGGTCATGTAGTCAAGAACGGACTCAGTCATGGGCTCGGTGTCTTGGCGAAAGGGGAAATCGGCTGATTATAACTGGCGCGCTTCGGTACGCCCAGCGGTGGGTGGCGGATGGTAGAAAATGGTGGGCGTCGAGGTGTAGGAAAGATGTAACCGCCCGTATCGGAATTTTCTCACATCCATCGCGGGGCAAGCCCGCTCCCACGCGTTCACCGGGTATCGGGCGTCTGCGTGGGAGCGGGCTTGCCCCGCGATGGGACCACACCGATTCAGCCTCGATTAAGCCATTCATTGCTATCATCCGCGCCTTTACCGCCACGAACCGTCCGCATGCCCGAACACGCCCCCTGCCCGGCCCGCGCCCTGCCCGACAGCTTTTTCAACCGCGATGCCCAGACCCTCGCCCGCGACCTGCTCGGCAAGGTGATCCGCCACCGTCACGGCAATCTCTGGCTGGCGGCGCGGATCATCGAGACCGAGGCCTACTACCTCACCGACAAAGGCAGCCACGCGTCCCTGGGCTATACCGAAAAGCGCAAGGCGCTGTTCCTCGATGGCGGGCACATCTACATGTACTACGCCCGCGGCGGCGATTCGTTGAACTTCAGCGCCCACGGCCCGGGCAACGCGGTGCTGATCAAGTCCGCCTACCCTTGGGTCGACGCGCTGTCCGACGAAAACAGCCTGGCGCAGATGCAACTGAACAACCCCGACGCCAGCGGCAACCTGCGCCCGCCTGAGCGCCTGTGCAACGGCCAGACCCTGCTGTGCCGGGCCATGGGCCTCAAGGTGCCGCACTGGGACGCCCAGCGCTTCGACCCCGAACGGCTGTACGTCGAGGACTGCGGTATCCGCGTGCCCCGGGTGCTGCAGGCCGCCCGACTGGGGATCCCCCAGGGCCGTGACGAGCACCTGCCCTATCGGTTCGTCGACGCCGAATACGCCCGCCACTGCACGCGCAACCCACTGCGCCGCGGCCAGGTCGAAGGCCAAGACTTCTTCATTCTCGAACAAGGAAACTGACCCATGGGCCAATGGCTCGACAGCCTGACCACCTGGCTTGGCGCCAACCCGCAATGGCTGGGCCTGGCGATCTTCGTGGTGGCCTGCGTGGAATGCCTGGCGATCGCCGGCATCATCGTGCCCGGCACCGTGCTGCTGTTCGCGGTCGCCGTGCTGGCCGGCAGCGGCGCTTTCAGCCTGGGCGAAACCCTGTTGCTGGGTTTCCTCGGCGGCCTGCTGGGTGATGCCATTTCCTATGCCGTGGGCAAGTATTTCCACCAGAACATCCGCCGCCTGCCGCTGCTGCGCAGCCACCCGGAATGGATCGGCAGCGCCGAGGCCTACTTCCAGCGCTACGGCATCGCCAGCCTGCTGGTGGGCCGCTTCATCGGCCCGCTGCGGCCGATGCTGCCGATGGTCGCGGGCATGTTCGACATGCCGCTGCCGCGCTTCATCGCCGTCAGCCTGGTGGCCGGTGCCGGCTGGTCGGTGGCCTACCTGCTGCCTGGCTGGGCCACCGGCGCCGCCATGCGCCTGCCGCTGCCCGAAGGGTTCTGGCTGGATGCCGGGATCATCGTCGGCACCCTGGCGGTGTTTATTGGCCTGAGCCTGAACTGCAGCATCCGCGACCAGCGCCACGCTACCCGCCTGGTCGCCGCGCTCAGCGGTGTGGCGGTGGCCGCCCTGTTCGTCGGCTGGCCGTACCTGAGCGAGTTCGACCAAGGGGTGATGACCCTGGTGCAGGAACACCGCAGCCAGGCACTCGACGGCGCAGTGGTGATGATCACCCGCCTGGGCGATTTCCGTACCCAGTTCTTCCTCGGCGGCCTGCTGACCGGGCTGTTGCTGCTGGCCCGGCAGTGGCGCCATGCACTGTTCGCCGGCTCGGTACTGATCGGCACGGCAATCGCCAATGGCACGCTGAAATGGCTGTTCGCCCGGGCCCGCCCGGAGGTGCTGAGCGACCCGCTGACCAGCTACAGCATGCCCAGCGGCCACAGTTCGGCGGCGTTCGCCTTCTTCCTGGTGCTGGCGGTACTGGCCGGGCGCGGGCAACCGCCGCGCATGCGCCTGACCTGGGTGATGCTGGGCTGCCTGCCGGCCCTGGCGATCGCCCTGTCGCGGGTGTACCTGGGTGCGCACTGGCCGACCGACATCCTGGCCGGGGCGCTGTTGGCGTGTTGCGTGTGTGCGCTGGGCCTGACGCTGGTGCAGTACCGCCAGCCGCTCACGGCTTTGTCGCAACGGGTGTGGTGGCTGGTGCTGCCGGCGTGCGCCGCGCTGCTGGCGTTCTTTGTGCTGCATGCATTGCCGAAGGCGTTGCTGCGTTATCAGTATTGAGGACCGCTGCACTGGCCTCTTCGCGGCTAAAGCCGCTCCCACAGGGTCTGCGCATAACCTGTGGGAGCGGCTTTAGCCGCGAAGGGGCCAATAAAGCATTCAGGCGAACAACTCGCCCTGGATCCGCTCCAGCAGCGCCTGGATCGCCTCCAGCCGTTGCTGCGGCGAATCGATCGCCAGCAAATCGAGCTTGTCCTCTTCCATGAAAGGCAACAGATAGGCGAGCTGGTTGCCCAGCGACTGCCGCCCATCCACGTCACGCGGCATATCCAGCGCCTCGACCATCGGGTGCTCGCCCAGCGCCAGCAGCAGCGCCAGCAGGTCATCGTCCTGCTCCACCAGCGGGCTGTCGGCCAGTTCCGGTAGCCAGTGGACTTCGCCGACCAGCAATTGGTCCTTCTGCACCTCGGTCTGCTCGACACTGAAGCGCCGTACACCTTCGACGCGAATCCCCAGCAGGCCGTTGTCCTGCTGCACGAAATCGCGGATCAGCGCCTCACAACCAATCGATGCCACCGCCGGCGGAGCCTTGCCCACCTGCTCGCCCTCGAGGATGCACACCACACCAAAGCCTGCGCCTTGCTTCATGCAGCGGCCGATCATGTCCAGGTAGCGCGCCTCGAAGATCTGCAGGTCGAGCAGGCAACCGGGGAACAGCACGGTATTGAGGGGAAACAGCGGTAAGGTCATCTCAAGTCCTCATGCCACCAGGCTGACCGCCAACGGCAGGAACACCGCCGTGGCCACCCCCATCAGGCTCATCGCCAGCGCGGCGAAGGCGCCGCATTCATCACTTTCCTGCAGGGCCACCGAGGTCCCCACCGCGTGGGCGGTTACGCCAAGGGCCATGCCCCGGGCCTCGGGGCTGAGCACACCGAAGCGGGTCAACAGCGCCGGGCCGAAGATCGCCCCGATAACCCCGGTGATCAGCACGAACACCGCCGCCAGCGCCGCCACGCCACCAATCTGTTCGGCCACCAGCATGGCAATCGGCGAGGTGACCGACTTGGGCGCCATGGTCATCAGGATCATGTGCTCGGCGCCGAACCACCAGCCCAGCGCCAGGCAGGCCAGCGTGGCGAACAAGCCTCCGATTACCAGCGTAGTAAATGTCGGCCAGAACAGTTGACGGATGCGTCGCAGGTTCAGGTAGAGCGGCACCGCCAGGGCCACGGTAGCCGGCCCCAGCAACGTCCCCATGATCTCGGTGCTCTTGCGGTACTCGGCGTAGTCGATCCCGCACACCAGCAGCACGCCGATCACCACCAGCATCGACACCAGTACCGGCTGCAGGAAGATCCAACGGGTCTTTTCATAGGCCGCCAGCACCAGTTGGTAGGCGGCCAGGGTGATACCGATGCCGAACAACGGATGATGGATCACCGCGTCGAGCGCGCCGTGCCAGTCGAGGATCATGGCAGCTCCTCGCGCTTGCCCTGGCGGTGGATCAGCTTCTGCATCAGCACGCCAACGAACACCAGGGTCACCAGGCAGGAGATCAGCAAGGCGCCGACGATGGCCCAGAAGTCGGCGGCGATGTCCTTGGCGTAGACCATCACCCCCACGGCCGGTGGCACCAAGAGCAACGGCAGGTAGCGCAGCAGGCTGCTGGCGGCCTCGTTGAGCGGCTTGCCCACTTCACCGCGCGCCATCAGGAAGGCCAGCAGCAGCAACAGGCCGATGATCGGCCCGGGCAGGATAGGCAGGCACAGATGATTGATCGCCGTCCCCAGCAGCTGGAACAGCACCAGCCAGGTCAACCCACGCAACAGCATAAAGACCTCCTGAAAGCAGGCGGCCATTATAAGCACGCCAAGCACGCGGCTATAAGGCGAAATTCGGCGAAAAAGGCATAACTTGACTGCAACGGCTGGCCGTGCTGATCTTGCACCTTCGTACCAAATGACAACCTGGAGAGTCGCGATGCCCTATGTACCGGTTACAGAGCTTTCGCAGTACGTTGGTAAGGAACTGGGACGTTCCGCCTGGCTGAAGATCGATCAGCAACGCATCAACCTGTTCGCCGAGGCCACCGGCGATTTCCAGTTCATCCATGTCGACCCGGTCAAGGCGGCGAAGACCCCGTTCGGCACCACCATCGCCCATGGTTTCCTCACCCTGTCGCTGATCCCCAAGCTGATGGAGGACCTGCTGGTGCTGCCCGAAGGCCTGAAGATGGTGATCAACTATGGCCTGGACAGCGTGCGCTTCATCCAGCCGGTCAAAGTCGACAGCAATGTGCGGTTGAAGGTGGACCTGACCGACGCCATCGAGAAGAAGCCCGGCCAGTGGCTGCTCAAGGCCACCGTCACCCTCGAGATCGAAGGTGAAGAGAAACCGGCCTACATTGCCGAGCCGCTGTCGCTCTGCTTCGTCTGAAGGGCTGACTGAACACCTGTGGGAGCGGCTTGACCCGCTCCCACAAGCGCCCCAATTCACCCTTTCACGTATTGTGCGGCATACTCCATGCATCGTTCGGCCCGGAACCCGCCATGCGCCCCCTGCTACCCCTGACCCTGATCCTGCTGCTCGCCGCCTGCGGCGATGGCGAACCCCTGTCGCCACCTGACGCCCGCCTGCCAGATGGCGGCCGCTACCGGGGCCAGGTGGTCAACGGCCTGTTGCAGGGCGAGGGGCGCATCGACTACCCCAATGGCAGTTGGTACGCCGGCACCTTCAAGGATGGCCAGTGGCATGGCCAGGGCGAATGGCACGGCAGCAACGGCGAGGTCTACCGTGGCCAGTTCGCCGCCGGGCTGTTCCAGGGCCTGGGCGACCTCACCACCCCGGGCAGCCACTACGCCGGCACCTTCAAGCACGGCCGCCGCGACGGCGAAGGCACCCTCAAGCAACATGACCAGACCTACCGCGGCCAGTTCAAGGACGACCAGTACGACGGTGCCGGCCAGCTCGACCTGGCCGACGGCAGCCGTTACCAAGGCCTGTTCGCCAAAGGCAAGCCCAATGGCGCCGGGGTGCGCAGCGATGCCAGCGGCAACCAGTACAGCGGCCATTTCATCGACGGCCAACTGCAGGGCGCCGGCACCTACGACAGCGCCGACGGTGAGCAGTACATCGGTGAATTCAAGGACAACCATCTCGAAGGCCGAGGGCGCTACGAGAATGTCGACGGCGATGTGTGGATCGGCGACTTCAAGGATGGCTCGCTGGTGGGCCAGGGCGAACTGCTGGGCAGCGACGGCAGCCGCTACAAAGGGGCATTTCGTGACTGGCGCTTCAACGGCAACGGCAGCCTGCAGCTGGCCGATGGCAGCCAGTACCTCGGCGGCTTCGCCGACGACGCCTACCAGGGCCACGGCCGCCTGACCCACCCCGACGGCCGGGTCGAGGCTGGCTACTGGAGCAACGGCGTGCGCGTGCGCGACGAGAACAGCAAGCTGCTGCCCGACCCGCTCGATCTTGCCCTGCTCAACCAGGGCAAGCTGCTGGACGATGCCCTGAGCAAGGTGCCGCGCTCGCTGCCACCCGTGCAGCTGTACAGCCTGGTGGTGGCCGGCGATGGTCAGCAAAGCGTGTTCATGCGCGAGGCCGACTACGTCAGCAACATGCTCAAGGTGCGCTTCGGCGCCCATGGCCAGGTTACCCTGGTCAACCACCGCGATCATATGGCCGACCGCCCCATGGCCACCCGCGAGAACCTCACCCGCGCAGCCCGGGTGATCGCCGAGCGCAGCGGCCCGGAAGACCTGGTGTTCGTCTACCTGACCAGCCACGGCAGCCATGATCACCAGCTGGTGCTCGACCAGCCGCGCCTGCAACTGGCCGACCTGACCGCCGACGAGCTGGCCAGCGCCCTCGCCCCCCTCAAGGACCGCGACAAGGTCATCGTCGTCTCCGCCTGCTACTCCGGTGGCTACATCGCCCCGCTCAAGGACGACCGGACCTTGATCATGACCGCCGCCCGCCCCGACCGGGTATCGTTCGGCTGCTCGGAAGAGGCCGACTTCACCTATTTCGGCGATGCCCTGTTCGCCCAGGCCCTGAACCAGACCGACGACCTGAAACAGGCCTTTGAACTGGCGCGCCAGAGTGTTGCCGAACGGGAGAGAAGGGAAGGTTTCGAAGCCTCCGAGCCGCAGCTCTGGGCGCCGCCGGCCGTGGTCACGCACTGGCAGCGCCTGCGCCGGCAACAGGCCGAACAAGCCTTGCGCAATGGCACACAGCCAGTACCTGGCGAACAGGCAAAAACACCTGGCACCCACTAAGCTGTGTGTAACAAGGGAGAGACATCATGTACTTGACGCCTCAGCATGTCCTGCTTGCCGGTGCCACGGGTCTGACGGGTGAACACCTGCTCGACCGCCTGCTCAACGAGCCCACCATAAGCCGCGTGCTGGCGCCGACTCGCCGGCCGCTGGCCGAGCACCCGCACCTGGAAAACCCGGTGGGTGACCCGGCCGTGTTTCTCCCGCAACTGGCCGGCCGTGTCGATATTGCCTTCTGCTGCCTGGGCACCACGCTCAAGCAGGCCGGCTCGGAAAACGCCTTCCGTGCGGTCGACCTGGACATGGTCGTGGCCTTCAGCAAGCGCGCCCGCGAGATGGGTGCACGCCACCTGCTGGTGATCAGCGCGCTGGGGGCCGACCCGAAGTCATCGATCTTCTACAACCGGGTCAAGGGCGAAATGGAAGAGGCGCTCAAGGGTCAGGACTGGCCGCAGCTGACCATCGTGCGGCCTTCGCTGTTGCTGGGTGAGCGCATGGAGCCAAGGCTTGGGGAAATGGTCGCGGCGCCGTTCTCCCGGCTGATCCCGGGCAAGTATCGTGGGATCGAGGCCTGTACGCTGGCCCGGGCGCTGTGGCGCCTGGCGCTGGAAGAAGAGGACGGGATTCGGGTGGTCGAGTCGGACGAACTGCGCAAGCTGGGCAAGAAGTGATCGCCCATCAGTAAGCAATCGCGGGGCAAGCCCGCTCCCACGGTGGTCCATTTCGTGGGAGCGGGCTTGCCCCGCGATGTTTCTAAAGCCCGCCCGTGGCGTTGAAGCCAACCCCCGCCGCCGTCAGCAACGACAACGGCAACAGCAAGGTATCGAGCAACGCGCTCCCCGGCAGGTCCAGCCCCGGATAAGCCGGCGCCAGCGCACCGAAGCGATCTTGCGGGCAACAGCCGCCATTCATCACATACAGGTCCAGCCGCGTCCCGGCATACACCACCGGGGCGCCCGGCTTGTTCGCGTCCAGCGTGCGCACCGTGGCGCAACCGCCAAGCTGGGCCAGCACCAGCAACCCGAGCAAAACCCGCCTCAATCGTCGACCCCGTGGTGATGCTCACCCCAGCGCGGCAGCATGTCCTGGGGAATGTTCAGCAGGTTGAGAATGCGCGCCACGACGAAATCGACCAGGTCGTCGATGGTCTGCGGCTGATGGTAGAAGCCCGGCGCCGCCGGCAGGATCACCGCGCCCATCTGCGAAAGCTTGAGCATGTTCTCCAGGTGGATGGTGGAGAACGGTGCTTCACGCGGCACCAGGATCAACTGGCGTCGCTCCTTGAGGGTGACGTCGGCAGCACGTTCGATCAGGTTGTTGCAGGCGCCGGTGGCAATCGCCGAGAGCGTGCCGGTGGAACAGGGCACCACCACCATCGCCGCCGGCGCGCCGGAGCCCGAAGCCACCGGTGACATCCAGTCTTCCTTGCCATACACCCGGATCTGCCCATCGGCGGCGCCGGTGTACTCGGTGAGGAAGGCCTGCATTGCCTGGGGCTTGGCCGGCAACAGCACATCGGTCTCGGTGGCCATCACCAGTTGCGCAGCCTTGGAGATGAGAAAGTGCACCTCGCGGTCCTCACGCACCAGGCAGTCGAGCAGGCGCAGGCCATACTGCGCCCCGGAGGCGCCGGTCATGGCCAGGGTGATGCGTTGCGGCCCGTTCACTTCAGCGCCTCGGCCAGCTTGCCATGCAGGCCGCCGAAACCGCCGTTGCTCATGATCACCACATGGGTGCCCGGGCGGGCCTGGCCCTTGACGCGTTCGATGATTGCCTCGAGGCTGTCGGCGACCACACTGGGCACCTTGCACAGGGCCGCCGTGGCGGCGAGGTCCCAACCCAGGTTGGCCGGGGCATACCAGATCACCTGGTCGGCATCGTTGACGCTTTCCGGCAAGCCATCGCGGTGCGCGCCGAGCTTCATGGAGTTGGAGCGCGGCTCGATCACCGCAATCACCGGCGCCTCGCCGACGCGCTTGCGCAGGCCGTCGAGGGTGGTGGCGATGGCGGTCGGGTGGTGGGCGAAGTCGTCGTAGATGGTCACGCCCTGCACTTCGGCGACCTTCTCCATGCGCCGCTTCACGCTCTTGAACGCACTGAGGCCGTCGATGGCCATGGCCGGCACCACACCGACATGGCGGGCGGCGGCCAGGGTGGCCAGGGCGTTGGCGACGTTGTGCTGGCCGGTCATTTCCCAGTCCACCACGCCTTGCACCTCACCGTCGAACAGCACTTCGAAGCGCGAGCCATCGGCGCTGAGCAGGCGTGCCTGCCATTGGCCACCTTCGCCGGTGGTCTGCACCGGGGTCCAGCAGCCCATGCCGATCACCCGCTCCAGGGCCTGCTCGGTGGTCGGGTGGATCACCAGGCCTTCGCTCGGGATGGTGCGCACCAAGTGGTGGAACTGCCGCTCGATGGACGCAAGGTCCGGGAAGATGTCTGCGTGATCGAACTCAAGGTTATTGAGGATCGCGGTGCGCGGGTGGTAGTGGACGAACTTCGAGCGCTTGTCGAAGAACGCGCTGTCGTATTCGTCGGCCTCGACCACGAAGAACGGCGTATCGCCCAGGCGGGCGGATACCGAGAAGTTCTGCGGCACGCCACCGATCAAAAAGCCCGGGCTCATGCCGGCGTGTTCGAGCACCCAGGCCAGCATGCTGCTGGTGGTGGTCTTGCCGTGGGTACCCGCCACTGCCAGCACCCAACGGCCCTGCAGCACATGGTCCGCCAGCCACTGCGGGCCGGACACATAAGGCAGGCCTTTGTTCAGCACGTACTCCACCGCCGGGTTGCCCCGCGACATGGCGTTGCCGATCACCACCAGGTCTGGGGCCGGCTCCAGTTGTGCAGGGTCATAGCCCTGGGTGAGCTCGATGCCCTGGGCTTCGAGCTGGGTGCTCATGGGCGGATAGACGTTGGCGTCCGAGCCGGTGACGCGATGGCCAAGTGCCTTGGCCAGCACCGCCAGCGAGCCCATGAAAGTGCCGCAAATACCGAGAATATGAATGTGCATGGTCGACCTCGCAAAACGTCGACGCAGGGTAGCCCAGGGCGCGGGAAATCGCACCCGCTGTTTCGCTCAACCAGCCCTGGCGATGCCGTGTTTGCGCAGTTTCCGATACAGGGTGTTGCGGCTGATCCCCAGGTGCTCGGCGACATGGGTCATGTGCCAGCGGTTGGCTTCCAGTACTGCCAGCAATGCATCGCGTTCGGCATTCTCAAGCCGGGCATGACCATCGTGGGAGCGGGCTTGCCCCGCGATGGCGTCCGACCGGGCAACATCGAAAGTCCTGCCGACACCATCGCGGGGCAAGCCCGCTCCCACGCGCACAACTGCGGGCAGATCCTGGTACTCGACCCGTCCCTCTTCGCACAACGCCACCAGCGTGCGCAGCACATTGCGCATCTGCCGCACGTTACCCGGCCAGGCGAAATCGAGCAGCGCCTGACGCGCCGCAGGCTCGATAGCCAGCGACTGCCCTTCGGCCTCCTGACGCAGCAAAAAATCCAGCAACTGGCCTTTGTCGCTGCGCTCACGCACCGCCGGCAAAGCCACCTCAAGTCCATTGAGGCGGTAATAGAGGTCTTCGCGGAATGTGCCTTGTTGCACCCGCTCCAGCAAATCACGGTGAGTGGCACTGACGATTCGCACATCCACCGCCTGCGGCTCACCACCAATCGGCACCACCTGACGCTCTTCCAGCACCCGCAGCAACCGGGTCTGCAACGCCAGCGGCATGTCGCCGATCTCGTCGAGCAACAGGGTGCCGCCATCGGCCTGCAACAGCTTGCCGCGCATGCCTTCCTTGCGCGCCCCGGTGAAACTGCCGCCGCGATAGCCGAACAGCTCGCTCTCGATCAGGCTCTCCGGGATCGACGCGCAGTTGATCGCCACAAAGGGCTTGTGCCGGCGGGCACTGGCCTGGTGCACGGCCTGGGCGAACGCCTCCTTGCCACAACCGGTCTCACCGCGCAGCAGCAGTGGCACATCCCGCTCGAAGACCCGCACCGCCCGGCGAAAGTCATGCTGCAACGCCGGGTCGAGCAGGCAGATGCCTGGCTCGACGGCCTGGCGTGCCTGGGGCAATGCCGCCGGCACCGACCACACAGGTTTACGCGCCTGGCCACGCAGGCTGGCGAACACCTGCCGGCCATCGCGGGTATGCAGTGGCCACGCCGTGCTGCCCTGCGCCGTGGCGCGGCTGAACAGTTCGTCATGGCTGCAGGCAAAGAACCGATCAACCGGCTTGCCCAGCACCCCACCGCGAATACTGCCCAGCAGGTTCAGCGCGCTCTGGTTGGCAGCGCAGATCAGCCCGTCGCCGTCGAACGCCAGCAAGCCCTCGCTGAACAAGCCGACCGACTCGGCCTGCAGATGGAAACGCAGCAGCCATTGCTGCTCGAAGTGGCGCAGGAAGTAGCAGCTCTCGATCATCTTCGCCGAAAGGTTGACCAGCGCCATGGTGTGGAACTGGCTCTGGCGCGATACGTCCGGCCGCGCTGACGACACGTCGAGCACCGCCAGCAATTCACCGTGGGGGTCGAACACCGGGCTGGCCGAGCAGGTCAGGCCGGTATGACGGCCACGAAAGTGCTCGCCCTGGTGGATGGTCAGGGCCTGGCGCTCGACCAGGCAGGTGCCGATGCCGTTGGTGCCCTCGCGCGCTTCGCTCCAGTCGGCACCGAGCCACAACCCGGCACGCTCGAAAATGCGCCGCTCGCTGGGTGCGGTCACGCAGTTGAGGATCACCCCACGAGCATCGGTGAGCAGCACTGCATGCCCGCTGCCCGACAGCTGCTGGTGCAGGCTGTTCATCTCGTTGTCGGCGATCTGCAGCACCTGCTGCAGGCGCTCGCGGCTTTCGAGCAGGCGGCCGTGTTCGAGCACCACCGGGGCCTGGGCGCGCGCGGGGTCGAGGTGGTAGTCCTCCAGGCAACGCAGCCAGGAGCGGGCGATGGAGGGGTCGCTGCCCGGCCCACTGGCCTGGCCATGGGCGACAGTCAGCACTTGCTGGGCGTGGCGGCTGAACGGGTTGCTCTGCATTTGTTGTTGTTCTCCGCAGATAGAGAGCGTTGCGCCAGCATCCTCCAGGCACGGACGCTTTGCAATGCTGGCTGACCACCGAGTCACCGCCTGTGCCATGAACGGTACAAAGTGTCACCCAGCCCGTGCCAGCCTTGGTACAGAGCCGTGCCGACCCGCGTGGAAAAATGACCCAAGTCTTTGATCTACAAGGGCCTGCCAGCACTGGCCCGACCTTTGCTCTACGCTTGGTAACTCCGCAACAATCACAAAGACCAGGAGACACACCATGCGTTACGCACATCCCGGTACCGAGGGCGCCAAGGTCAACTTCAAGACCCGCTATGGCAACTACATCGGTGGTGAGTTCGTTCCTCCGGTAAAGGGTGAGTACTTCACCAACACCTCGCCGGTGAACGGCCAGCCGATCGCCGAGTTTCCTCGTTCCACTGCCGAAGACATCGACAAGGCCCTCGACGCCGCCCACGCCGCCGCCGACGCCTGGGGCCGCACCTCAGTGCAGGACCGCTCCAACGTGCTGCTGAAGATCGCCGATCGCATCGAGCAGAACCTCGAACTGCTGGCCATCACCGAAACCTGGGACAACGGCAAGCCGATCCGCGAAACCCTCAACGCCGACATCCCGCTGGCCGTCGACCACTTCCGCTACTTCGCCGGCTGCATCCGCGCCCAGGAAGGCGGCGCCGCCGAGATCAACGAGAACACCGTGGCCTACCACATCCACGAGCCACTGGGCGTGGTCGGGCAGATCATCCCGTGGAACTTCCCGCTGCTGATGGCCGCCTGGAAGCTCGCCCCGGCCCTGGCCGCCGGCAACTGCGTGGTGCTCAAGCCCGCCGAACAGACCCCGCTGGGCATCACCGTGCTGCTGGAACTGATCGGCGACCTGCTGCCCAAAGGCGTGCTCAACGTGGTGCAAGGCTATGGCCGCGAGGCCGGTGAAGCGCTGGCCACCAGCAAGCGCATCGCCAAGATCGCCTTCACCGGCTCCACCCCGGTCGGCTCGCACATCATGAAGTGCGCGGCCGAGAACATCATCCCGTCCACCGTCGAGCTGGGTGGCAAGTCGCCGAACGTGTACTTCGAAGACATCATGCAGGCCGAGCCGAGCTTCATCGACAAGGCCGCCGAAGGCATGGTGCTGGCGTTCTTCAACCAGGGCGAAGTGTGCACCTGCCCGTCGCGCGCGCTGGTACAGGAGTCGATCTACCCGCAGTTCATGGAAGTGGTGATGAAGAAGGTGCTGCAGATCAAGCGCGGCGACCCGCTGGACACCGACACCATGGTCGGCGCCCAGGCCTCGCAGCAGCAGTTCGACAAGATCCAGTCCTACCTGAAGATCGCCCAGGAAGAAGGCGCCGAGCTGCTGACCGGCGGCAAGGTGGAGCAACTCGAAGGTTCGCTGGCCACCGGTTACTACATCCAGCCGACCCTGCTCAAGGGCAACAACAAGATGCGCGTGTTCCAGGAAGAAATCTTCGGCCCGGTGGTCAGCGTCACCACCTTCAAGGACGAAGCCGAAGCCCTGGCCATTGCCAACGACACCGAGTTCGGCCTCGGCGCCGGTGTGTGGACCCGCGACATCAACCGCGCCTACCGCATGGGCCGTGGCATCAAGGCCGGCCGTGTGTGGACCAACTGCTACCACCTGTACCCGGCGCATGCCGCGTTCGGTGGCTACAAGAAGTCCGGCGTCGGTCGTGAAACCCACAAGATGATGCTCGACCACTACCAGCAGACCAAGAACCTGCTGGTGAGCTACGACATCAACCCGCTGGGCTTCTTCTAAAACAGTGCATTGGGGCTGCTGCGCAGCCCATCGCGGGGCAAGCCCGCTCCCACGCCGACCTCACACGGCAGTCGTGGGAGCGGGCTTGCCCCGCGATGGCCCGCAAAACGGCCCCAACCGCTCTGGCTCGCTTCCTGCAACACAAATCACCAAGGCCCGGAACCCTTCCGGCCACCAAGAAAAACAACAGGTGAATCCATGCCAAGCGATCATTCCGCCGGCGCGCCGGCAAGCTCCTCCGTCGACTTCGAAAAGGTCAATTCCGAGTATTTCCAGCAACGTGAACTGAAAAAAGGCGCCGCAGGCTGGGTCCTGCTGGTGGGCCTGGGCGTGGCCTACGTGATTTCCGGCGACTACGCCGGCTGGAACTTCGGCCTGGCCCAGGGCGGCTGGGGCGGCATGTTCCTCGCCACCTTGCTGATGGCCACCATGTACCTGTGCATGTGCTTCTCGCTAGCCGAGCTGTCCTCGATGATCCCCACCGCCGGTGGCGGCTACGGCTTCGCCCGCAGCGCATTCGGGCCCTGGGGCGGCTTCCTTACCGGCACGGCGATCCTCATCGAGTACGCCATCGCCCCCGCGGCCATCGCCGTGTTCATCGGTGCCTACTGCCAGTCGTTGTTCGGCATCGGCGGCTGGATGATCTACCTGGCGTTCTACATCATCTTCATCGGCATCCACATCTTCGGGGTGGGCGAGGCGCTGAAACTGATGTTCATCATCACCGCCGTCGCCGCCATCGCCCTGGCGGTGTTCCTGATCGGCATGGTGCCCCATTTCGATGCAGCCAACCTGTTCGACATCGCCAAGACCGACGCTGTCGGTGCCAGCAGCTTCCTGCCGTTCGGCTATGTCGGCGTGTGGGCCGCGATCCCCTATGCGATCTGGTTCTTCCTCGCCGTCGAAGGCGTGCCCCTGGCCGCCGAAGAAACCAAGAACCCGAAACGCGACCTGCCGCGCGGCCTGATCGGCGCCATGCTGGTGCTGCTGGCCTTCGCCCTGCTGATCCTGGTGGTCGGCCCCGGCGGCGCAGGCGCCGACGCCCTCAAGGCCTCGGGCAACCCGCTGGTCGAGGCGCTGGCCAAAGCCTACGGCGGCTCCACCTGGATGGGCGGCTTCGTCAACCTGGTCGGCCTGGCTGGCCTGATCGCCAGCTTCTTCTCGATCATCTACGCCTATTCGCGGCAGATCTTCGCCCTGTCCCGCGCCGGCTACCTGCCGCGCAAACTGTCGCAGACCAACAAGAGCAAGGCCCCGGTACTGGCCCTGGTGATCCCCGGGATCATTGGCTTCGCCCTGTCGCTGACCGGCCAGGGCGACCTGCTGATCCTGGTGGCGGTATTCGGCGCTACGCTGTCCTATGTGCTGATGATGGCCGCGCACATCACCCTGCGTATCCGTCGCCCGAAAATGGAGCGCCCGTATCGCACCCCCGGTGGCATCTTCACTTCGGGCGTGGCCTTGGTGCTGGCCTGCATCGCCGTGGTCGCCGGCTTCCTGGTCGACCCACGGGTGGTGATTGGCGCCGCGGTGATCTATGCGGTGCTGATTGCCTACTTTGCGTTCTACAGCCGCCACCACCTGGTGGCCGGCACGCCGGAAGAGGAATTCGCCGCGATCCAGAAGGCCGAAGAGGCCTTGCACTGATCGTCGACCCGCGCCGCAGGCCAGCCCTGCGGCGCCCTGGAGATTCTGTATGGCAAGTTTCGTACACACGGTGGGCAACCAGCTCTACCGTTTCGACAGCCTCAAAGAGGTCATGGCCAAGGCCAGCCCGGCACGCTCGGGCGACTACCTGGCCGGGGTGGCCGCCAGCAACGATGGCGAACGGGTCGCCGCGCAGATGGCCCTGGCCAATATCCCGCTCAAGCACTTCCTCAGCGAAGCGCTGATCCCCTACGAAGACGATGAAATCACCCGGCTGATCATCGACAGCCATGACCCGCAGGCTTTCGCCCCGGTCAGCCACCTGACCGTCGGCGGCCTGCGCGACTGGCTGCTCGGCGAGCAGGCCGACGAACACAGCCTGCGCGCCCTGGCCCCAGGCCTGACGCCGGAAATGGCAGCGGCCGTGTCGAAGATCATGCGGGTGCAGGACCTGGTGCTGGTGGCGCAGAAGATCCGCGTGGTCACCGCCTTCCGCGGCACCATGGGCCTGCCTGGGCGGCTGTCCACGCGGCTGCAACCCAACCACCCCACCGACGAACCCGCCGGGATCGCCGCCAGCATCCTCGACGGCCTGCTGTACGGCAACGGCGATGCCATGATCGGCATCAACCCGGCCACCGACAGCATCGCCTCGATCTGCGACCTGCTGGTGATGCTCGACAACATCATCCAGCGCTACCAGATCCCCACCCAGTCCTGCGTGCTGACCCACGTCACCACCAGCATCGAGGCGATCAACCGTGGCGTGCCGCTGGACCTGGTGTTCCAGTCGATCGCCGGCACCGAAGCGGCGAATGCCGGCTTCGGCATCAACCTCAACGTGCTGCAGGAAGGCTACGAGGCCGGGCTGTCGCTCAAGCGCGGCACCCTCGGGCAAAACCTGATGTACTTCGAAACCGGCCAGGGCAGCGCCCTGTCGGCCAACGCCCACCACGGCGTCGACCAGCAAACCTGCGAAACCCGCGCCTATGCCGTGGCCCGGCATTTCAAGCCGTTCCTGGTCAACACCGTGGTCGGCTTCATCGGCCCGGAGTACCTCTACAACGGCAAGCAGATCATCCGCGCCGGCCTCGAGGACCACTTCTGCGGCAAGCTGCTGGGCGTGCCGATGGGCTGCGACATCTGCTACACCAACCATGCCGAAGCCGACCAGGACGACATGGACACCCTGCTCACCCTGCTGGGCGTGGCCGGGATCAACTTCATCATGGGCATCCCCGGCTCCGACGACATCATGCTCAACTACCAGACCACCTCGTTCCACGATGCGCTGTATGCACGGCAAACCCTCGGCCTCAAACCCGGGCCGGAATTCGAAGCGTGGCTCGAACGCACCGGCATCTTCACCCAGGCCGATGGCCGTGTGCGCTTCGGCGACAACCTGCCGCCGGCCTTCCGCCACGCGCTCGCGCAACTGGCCTAGGAGCGCCCATGGACCGACATACCCCTACCGAGCAAAACCCCTGGCTGGCCCTGCGCAACCTCACCCCGGCACGCATCGCCCTGGGCCGTACCGGCATCAGCCTACCGACCAGCGCGCAACTGGACTTCCAGTACGCCCACGCCCAGGCCCGCGATGCCGTGCACCTGCCCTTCGACCATGCCGGCCTGCGCCAGCAGCTCAGTGAGCGTGGCCGCGACAGCCTGCTGTTGCACAGCGCCGCCAGCGACCGCCACCAGTACCTGCAGCGCCCCGACCTTGGCCGGCGCCTGCACGCGGACTCTGCCCAGCAACTGCGTGATCACGCCCAGGCCAACCCGGCGGGCGTCGACCTGGCCATCGTCGTCGCCGACGGCCTGTCGGCCCTGGCCGTGCATCGCCATACCCTGCCCTTCCTCAGCCGCTTCGAGGAGCAGGCCGCCGCCGACGGCTGGACCAGCGCCCCGGTGGTGCTGGTGGAGCAGGGCCGGGTGGCGGTGGCCGATGAAGTGGGTGAGCTGCTCAAGGCCCGCATGACCGTGATGCTGATCGGCGAGCGCCCGGGGCTAAGCTCCCCCGACAGCCTCGGGCTGTACTTCACCTACGCGCCCAAGGTCGGTTTGACCGACGCCTACCGCAACTGCATTTCCAACGTGCGCCTGGAGGGCCTGAGCTATGGCATGGCCGCCCATCGCCTGCTCTACCTGATGCGCGAAGCCTGCAAGCGCCAGCTTTCAGGGGTGAATCTCAAGGACGAAGCCGAGGTCCACAGCATTGAAAGTGACCATTCGGGCAAAAAAAACGGAAACTTCCTGCTCGGGGAAGGGTAAAAAACATGTCACGGAAGGCGGATTGCACTTGTAGGCTGCTTTAGGCAGCATGCAGATGACTGCTGGCAATCCGCCGTATCCCCCAAAATGGACACTGAGGCCCGCACATGCGAATCATCAAGGCTACCCTGGAGCACCTCGACCTGCTCACGCCGTTGTTTGTGAAGTACCGTGAGTTCTATGGCCAGCTGCCTTATCCGGACAGTTCCCGCAGCTTCCTGGAAAAGCGCCTCAAGCGCGGCGAATCGATCATCTACCTCGCCCTGCCCGTTGACGACGACAGCAAACTGCTGGGGTTCTGCCAGCTCTATCCGAGCTTCTCGTCGCTGTCGCTCAAACGTGTGTGGATCCTCAACGACATCTACGTCGCCGAAGACTCGCGACGCATGCTGGTAGCCGACCACCTGATGCGCGAAGCCAAGAAGATGGCCAAGGAGTCGAACGCCGTGCGCATGCGCGTGTCCACCAGCAGCGACAACGAGGTGGCGCGCAAGACCTACGAGTCCATGGGTTTTCGCAAGGACACCGAGTTCGAGAACTACATCCTGCCGATCACCCAGGATTGATCGCAAGCGCTGCGCGAGGCTGCTCTCACGGATCTGCACAGATGTAGTTGGTGTGGCAGAGGCCTGTGGGAGCGGCTTCAGCCGCGAACACCGGCGCAGCCGGTGCCATGCATCGCGTCGCTAGCTTCGCGGCTAAAGCCGCTCCCACAGGTTATGCATGCTGTCGTAACGCTCCGCTACAAACTCTCCGGGCACAATCGGCGCTTCGCCGTATAATCCTCGTCCAGTCATGTGTGAAAAGTTACCTTTCCCCAGGTGAATCTGCCCACGCCCAAGACGCTGTCCGTCATCGCGCGCCCGTGGAAGCGGGTCTTGAACTCAGGTGCTGTACATGGATTTCAACCCGCTGGACCTCATCCTGCATCTCGATGCCTACCTCGATCTGCTGGTCACCAACTACGGCCCCTGGATCTACGCCATCCTGTTTGCCGTGATCTTCTGCGAAACCGGCCTGGTGGTGATGCCTTTCCTGCCGGGTGACTCGCTGTTGTTCATCGCCGGTGCCGTGGCCGCAGGCGGCGGCATGGACCCGGTGCTGCTGGCCGGCCTGCTGATGGCGGCGGCGATCCTCGGCGACAGCACCAACTATGTGATCGGGCGCACGGCTGGTGAACGGCTGTTCAGCAACCCCAGCTCGAAGATCTTCCGCCAGGACTACCTGCAGCGGACCCACGACTTCTATGCCCGCCATGGCGGCAAGACCGTCACCCTCGCCCGCTTCCTGCCGATCCTGCGTACCTTCGCGCCGTTCGTCGCCGGTATTGCCCACATGCACTACCCGCGCTTCCTGGCCTTCAGCATCACCGGCTCGCTGCTGTGGGTGGGCGGCCTGGTCACGCTGGGCTACTTCTTCGGCAATGTGCCGTTCATCAAGCAACACCTGTCGCTGATGGTGGTGGCCATCATCATCCTGTCGCTGGTGCCGATGCTCCTCGGTCTGCTGCGCGGCCGCCTGGGCCGCACCGCCAAGGCCCACTGACGCGAATGTGGTCATTCAGCGCCTGGCGGCGCCAGCGCACCCTGGCCCGCTACCCGGTCGATGAGCAACTGTGGCAGGCCATCCGCCAGCGCCTGCCAATGCTCGACGGCATCAGCGACGACGAAGACCGCTGGCTGCGCGAGGCTTGCGTGCTGTTCCTGCACGACAAGCACCTGACCGCCCTGCCCGGGGTCGAACTGGATGACCAGCAGCGTCTGTTCCTCGCCGCCCAGGCCCAGCTTCCACTGCTGCACCTGGGCGAGCTGAACTGGTACCAGGGGTTCCATGAGCTAATCCTCTACCCCGACGACTTCCTCAGCCCCCAGCGCCATCGCGACAGCAGCGGCGTGGAACACGTGTGGGACGCCGAGCACAGTGGCGAAGCCTGGCAGCAGGGCCCGGTGATCCTGGCCTGGCCGGGGGTGCTGGCCAGCGGCGGCTGGGAAGCCTACAACCTGGTGATCCACGAACTGGCGCACAAGCTCGACATGCTCAATGGCGACGCCAACGGCCTGCCACCGCTGCACAGCGGCATGCAGGTCGAAGACTGGGCCAACGCCATGCAGCATGCCTACGACGACCTGAACCGTCAGCTCGACGCCAACCCCGACGCCGAGACCGCCATCGACCCCTACGCGGCAGAGAATCCAGCGGAGTTCTTCGCCGTCAGCAGCGAGTACTTCTTCAGCGCCCCCGACCTGCTGCATGCCGCTTATCCAAAGGTCTACCTTCAGCTGTCGCTGTTCTACCGCCAGGACCCGCTGGCCCGTCTGGCACGCCTGCAGGCCGAGCATCCGGACTACCGCGAAAACCACGCCTGACAGCCCCGCACATCAGGCCGGGCGTGGCATGCCCAGTCGGAATGTGCCTATAATCGCGCCACTTTTTTTGATCAAACACGGGGGCATAGCCCAATGAGCTACAGCAAGATCCCGGCTGGCAAAGACCTGCCGAACGACATCTACGTCGCTATCGAGATCCCGGCCAACCACGCGCCGATCAAGTACGAAATCGACAAGGACAGCGACACCCTGTTCGTCGACCGCTTCATGGCCACCCCGATGTTCTACCCGGCCAACTACGGTTTCATCCCCAACACCCTGGCTGACGACGGTGATCCGCTGGACGTGCTGGTCGTCACCCCGTACCCGGTTGCTCCAGGCTCGGTCATCCGCGCCCGCCCGGTCGGCGTGCTGAACATGACCGACGACGGCGGCGGCGACGCCAAGGTCATCGCCGTCCCGCACGACAAGCTGTCCCAGCTGTACGTTGACGTGAAGGAATACACCGACCTGCCAGCCCTGCTGATCCAGCAGATCGAGCACTTCTTCGCCAACTACAAGGATCTGGAGAAGGGCAAGTGGGTCAAGATCGAAGGCTGGGAAGGCGCCGACGCCGCCCGCGCCGCGATCACCAAGTCGGTTGCTGCCTACAAAGGCTGAAGCTGACGCATGAAAAAGCCCTGCCTCGGCAGGGCTTTTTTGTGGGCGATGGAAAATTCCTACCTACTCCTAGGCAAATGCCTGCGAACCGTAATAATTCCCACAGATCGCCTCCACATCGAGTTCATTTCCACACAGTAATCAGGGCGATAGACTCGCCAACATGAACTCATCCGGTGATCGCCTCAAAGCCCTCCTGCTGGAGTGCAACCTGACCCCTTCCGACTTTGCTGCCCAGCGCAATGTCACGCCCCAACACATCAACAACTGGTTCAAGCGTGGCGTGCCGCAAGCCCGGCTCGACGAAATCGCCGACCTGTTCTGTGTGTACCCGCGCTGGCTACGTAGCGGCGAAGGCCCCAAACATCCCGACCCTCTCGCGCCTGCCCGCCCTGCCCTTGCCCCCACGCAAGCCCCTGCCCCGCTGCTGGCGCTGGGCGCGCAAAGCGTGCGACTACCCTTGCACCAGTTGCAGCAGGGTAGCCTGAGTGCCACACCCGAGCTGTTCCAGCCGATCCCCCGCCAAGCCCTCGACAGCGTGGGCGTTGCCGCGCACGACGCCTTCTGTATCGGCATGCCGGCCAGCAACATGGCGCCGCTATTGCCCCAGGGCACGCTCCTGGCCATCGACTCCAGCTTTACCCGGGTGATCGAAGGCGAATACTACGCACTGCTGCACAACGGCCGGTTGCGCGTGCACCGACTCACCCAAGGCAACAACGGCACCTTGTGCCTGCACAGCCACGACCGTCTCAACCACCCGGTGGAGCGCTTCACCGCCCAGCAGCGCAGAACGCAGAAGCTGGTAGTCCTCGGCTGGGTGTTCTGGTGGTCCTGCCTGCGCCCGGCGCGGCCATGCTGAAACACTTCGCACCATTTTTTGCTGGGCATCCCCGGTGAGCCCTAGTATGCTACGCGCCACATCACGCCCCCTGATGGTGCAAGCCGCATTGCAGAGGGCCTGGCGACGCCTCACACAGCCGTCCGCCATCTTTTTCAGGCCATGTTGCCAACCGTTTAAGGCGATTGCGGCTTATCAAAAATGAGCCAAGATCGTCCCCGAGAAGCCGGCCACAAGCCGGCTTTTTAATGCCTGCACATTCCCTGCACATCCCCACCGGGCATCGCCTGGGTTCTGTTGTGCGTCTTGCGCGCCCATCGGGCCACTGGGCAACGCTCAGGGGTGCAAATACTTGAGCACATACAAGGACAGTTCACGGAACACGTCGGCCGGGATCCGCTCACTCAACGCCTGGGCCTTGCCCAGCGTTGCGCAGCAGACCTTGAGCATGTTGGCGCGCACCTGATCATCGATCATGCCGGTATGCACCAGCTGGAAGAACTGCGGATAGGTACTGGGCACCTGATCCAGGGACCCGCGGCGAATCTCGAACAGCCCCTCAATGTGGGGTGGCTGGAAGTACGTTTCACCGGCCTCTGCCGCCTGCGGCACCAGCTGCAACGCCGGGGAGCAGACGCTGCGGCACAACAACCTGCTCTCCCGGTCGGTTTCCATGCCGCGTTGATACAAGCTGATCTGCGAGCCAGGGCTCACCAGGCAGGCGGTCTCGAAGGCATCGATGATCCTTGCGGCATTGGCTTGTGACGCCTCGATCTTGCTGAGGGAAACGAAGCGTTCGAGCTGGTCCTCAGCCACGCTCTTTACCCCGCGCTCCAGAGTGTTCCAGTGACCGAATTCCTTCTGGCAGGCGATCAGGTGCAGCTCCAACTGGTAGCCCGCCTGTTGCGCCAGGGCCGGCACATCGGCGAAGGCCACGTCGTCCAGCGCGGTCTCCATGATGATGTCGTAGTGGTTGGCCAGCGCATGCTTGAAGAGCTTGCCGCCCAACTGCCAGATGAACTGCTCGGTGTGAGCGTAGACATGCCGGCCACCGTCGGCCTTCATCTGCTCGTACTGTGGATGCAGTTTGCGATAAGCCGGGTCGTAGAGACTGACGTAGTCGTCATAGCGCTTGCTCGCCAGCAGCGAGTTGTTGAGCAGATAGGTCTTGCCCGAGCCTTCGGCGCCGGCGACGACCAGCATTCTCGGCGCCGGGTTGCCCTGGGCGTCGGTCCGTCGTTTGCGGCTGAACAGACTGGATTCGAGGGTTTCGAAAGCGGTTGCGACGTCTTCGGCGGTAAAGGTATGGAGCTGGGACATGCTGGTCATTCCTGTTGACTGCCCGGGAATGGGCGAGCCAACAAGGTAAAACCCGTTCAGGCGAAGCCTGCGGTAGATAACGCTGCCGTTATCGCATCCCCTGGTCGCAACTTCAGCCTTTCACACACACCACCTGGCGCAGGGTATGCACCACCTCGACCAGCTCGCGCTGGGCTTGCATGACCGCGTCGATATCCTTGTAGGCCATCGGGATCTCGTCGATCACATCCTTGTCCTTGCGGCACTCGACATGGGCCGTGGCGCGCCGCTGGTCATCGACGCTGAAGCGGCTCTTGGCCTTGGTGCGGCTCATCAATCGGCCTGCACCATGGCTGCACGAGCAGAACGACTCCTCGTTGCCCAGGCCGCGCACGATGAAGCTCTTGGCACCCATGGAACCCGGGATGATGCCCAGCTGCCCCTTCTGCGCCGACACCGCCCCTTTGCGCGTCACCAGCACTTCACGACCGAAGTGCTGTTCCTTCTGCACATAGTTGTGGTGGCAGTTGACCGCCTCGAGGCTGGCCTCGAACGGTTTGCCCAGCACCTTGCGGGTGGCCGCCACCACCGCCTGCATCATCAGCTCGCGGTTGTGCCGGGCGAAATCCTGGGCCCACTCCACCGCCTCCACGTAGTCGGCGAAATGCCGGCTGCCCTCCTCGAAATAGGCCAGGTCCTTGTCCGGCAGATTGGCCAGGTGCTGGCGCATGTCGGCCTGGGCCAACTCGATGAACAGGTTGCCGATGGCATTGCCGACGCCGCGCGAGCCACTGTGCAACATGAACCAGACCCGGTCAGCTTCGTCCAGGCAGACTTCGATGAAGTGGTTGCCACCGCCCAGGGTGCCCAGGTGCTGGCGGTTATTGGTCTTTTCCAGCCGAGGGTACTTGTCGGTGATGGCCTTGAAGCGCCCGGCCAGGCCTTGCCACTGCTGGTCGGCCTGCCTGGGCACGTCGTCCCAGGCGCCCTGGTCGCGGCGGCCAAAGGTCTTGCCGTGGGGCACGGCCTGCTCGATGGCCGTACGCAGGCCGTGCAGGTTGTCCGGCAGGTCACGGGCATGCAGCGAGGTCCGCGCGGCGATCATGCCGCAGCCGATGTCCACCCCCACCGCCGCCGGTATGATCGCACCCAGCGTGGGGATCACGCTGCCGATGGTCGAGCCCTTGCCCAGGTGCACGTCCGGCATCACCGCCAGGTGCTTGAAGATGAACGGCATCTGCGCCGTGTTGAGCAACTGTTTACGGGCCTCGTCTTCCACCGGCACGCCGTCGGTCCACAGTTTGATCGGCTTGCCGCCGGCGCCTTGCAAGGTGTCCATGTCGTCGATTCCGCAGAGCTTTTGCCGCCATGATACCGCCGAAGGTCGTAGACCGGCCGCTTGCCAGCAGGGTGGCACAGTGCTGTATGCTTGCCCGGTCTTCAGGGCGGGGTGAAAGTCCCCACCGGCGGTAAATCGAAAGATGAGCCCGCGAGCGCCCCGGCCATGCCGGGGGTCAGCAGATCTGGTGCGACTCCAGAGCCGACGGTCATAGTCCGGATGAAAGAAGGCGTCAGGCAGGGGCCATCCGGGCGCCCCTGCGCGCGCATTTTGTTCGCCCCGAGACGTTCATCGATCATTCACGAGGAGCGTTTCATGTCCACCTTGCTCAACAAGCAATTCCCCAACGTCACTGCCGCCGTCGCCGCCTTCCAGGCCGGGCGCCCGGTGCTGCTGCTCGACGACGACGACCGCGAGGACGAAGCCGATATCGTCGCCGCCGCCGAGAACCTTTCGCTGCAGACCATGGCCATGATGATCCGCGACTGCAGCGGCATCGTCTGCCTGTGCCTGGACGAAGCCACCGTCGACGCCTTGCAACTGGCACCGATGGTGCCGAACAACCAGGCCCGCCACGGTACCGGTTTCACCGTCACCATCGAGGCGGCCGAGGGCGTGAGCACCGGCGTTTCGGCCCAGGATCGCATCACCACCATCGAGGCGGCGTTGCGCTCCACCGCGCAGCAGCGGCATATCGTCAGCCCCGGCCACGTGTTCCCGCTGCGCGCCCGCGACGGCGGCGTGCTGACCCGCCGCGGCCACACCGAAGGCTCGGTGGATCTGGCGCGCTTGGCCGGCCTGCGCCCGGCGGCGGTGCTGTGTGAGCTGATGAACCCCGATGGCAGCATGGCCCGGGGTGAGCAAGTGGCGGTGTATGCCCGGCAGTACAACCTGCCGGTGCTGACCATCGAGGAATTGGCGCGCTATCGCGAAGCCATGCTGGCGCTCGAGGCCGAGCCGGCCTGATAGCCGCATCGCGGGGCAAGCCCGCTCCCACGATACCCTGTGGGAGCGGGCTTGCCCCGCGATGGGCCTGAAACTCAACGCAACCCCAACGGCCCCTTCAAGTACGCATACAACCCCGCCGCACTCTTGCGATAGCCGTCAGCCGTCAGGTGCACCAGGTCTGGCCGCGCCAGCCCATTGGCCTGCCAACCGGCAATCGAGCACGGCCCGCCCATGAACGCCTGCCAGTCCCAGAACAGCGCCTTGTGCCGCTGTGCCAACTGCTTCTGAATGCGGATCACCGCCGCCAGCGGCTGTGGTTGACGCGCCGCGCAACTCCCCGCCTTGCGCCGCTTGATCGAGTCCGGCGGACCGACCAGCAGGATCGCCGCTTGCGGCAGATCCTTGCGCAGGCTGCGCAGCGTGGTTTCCAGCTGCGACTGGTACAGCCCCAGGTCGAGGGTGTCGTCGAATGCCTCGTTGGTGCCATAGGCCAGGATCACCAGGTCCGGCCGCACGGCCTTGAGGCTGTCCAGCCAACCCGGCTGCCACTTGTCCACCACCTCCTGGCGGGCACCATTGATGCCGAGCGCCGAGTAGATCACCCCGGCATTCTTCTGCCCCTGCAGGTACCAGCCGCCCAACGCGATGCTGCTGCCGCCCTCGACGCTCAGTTGCACCGGCAGGCCGAGATTGGCGAAGACCGGGCTGAAGCGCCACTGGCCGTTGCTGATGGCAAGCGGGCGGCGCTGGCCGCCGTTGGCCAGCAGCGTGGCATTGCCGGTGGACTGGTACAACGCCGAGACCTTGTAGCGCTGGCGGTCTTCATCGCGCGCCTGCAACAGCACGCTGGAGCGGTTGGCCTGCGGCAGCGACAGGTAACCGCCAAGCGGGAACTGACTGCTCTGCTGGTTGCGTGCCGACACCAGTTGCCACTGGCGCGCCTCGCTCTTGATGATCACCCGGTCATTGCGGATGCCCGGCACCGACGAGGCCGGCACCAGGCCGATACCGCCATCGCCGTATTGCGCCTGCAACAGGCGGCGCAGCTCACCGCTAAACAGGTCGGCGGCGGTGTGCGAGTCGCCCAGCTGGACGATGCCAACCGGCGTGCGGCCGGCATTGCGCAACTTGCCGGCGAGCAGGCCGACATTGCCGTCCTGGCGCACCACGGGCGCGGCTGCCGGCCGTGCGGCGGGCTGGGTGGCCACGCTGTTGGCGCCGGTACTGCACGCGGGTACGGCGCTGATCAGCAGGGCCACGCCCAGCAAGTGATGCCATTGGCGCATCTTAGTGTCCTGTAACGGTCAGGCCCGGCAAGCTGATCAGCGACAGTACCTGTGCGGCGATCATCTTCTGGCCCGTGATGGTGAAATGAATGCCGTCATCGACCCGCACCTTGACCCGCTTGCCCTCGGGCGTCAGCACCGTCGCGGCAAACCCGTCGTCGGCATAGCCGAGGATCGGGTTGGCCGACACATAGTGCTGGCCGAACAGCGCAGTCTGCTGCTGGTACAGGCCGCTCAGGTAGCCCATGGCCGTGGACAGCCGCGGCTTCTCCATGTTCGGCGGCCCGACCCACAGCACCTGCACGTTGTGCACGCGGGCCTGGTCGAGGATCGAGTCGATACGTGCACGATAGGCCACTTCCCACTCCGGCGACTTGAAGCGCAGGAACGGCTTGCCCTTGCCCTGGGGCATGTCCCAGGGGTCGTTGGGGCCGAGGAACACCACCATCAGGCGGATGTTCGGCTCGTGGGCGAGGGTCTCGGCCACGGTTTTCGGCCAGTTGAAGAAGCCCGGGTAGGCCAGGCCGGTGCTCTGCTTGCTGAGGTTGACCGTGCGGATCTGGTAGCGCTTGCGCAGGCTGTTGGCCAGGTGCGGGGCCACGCCCTGCATCAGCGAGTCGCCCACCAGCAGTACGTCGTCGC
The DNA here is from genome assembly GCF_009650555.1 of Pseudomonas sp. EMN2. Lineage (NCBI taxonomy): Bacteria > Pseudomonadati > Pseudomonadota > Gammaproteobacteria > Pseudomonadales > Pseudomonadaceae > Pseudomonas > Pseudomonas sp. EMN2. The sequence continues at coordinate 24,742 of NZ_VZZR01000057.1, read as the reverse complement.
CGGCGGCCAGGGAAACCACGGTTCCAGGTTGCAGCAAGTCCGGGGCCGCTGGCGCCGGTGGTGTTGCAACAGCCACCTGTGGCTGCGGGGCATGCTCCGGCGGGGCCACCGGCTTGGCCACTGGCGCCGCCGGCAAGGGTTGGGCCAGCGCCGCCGGTGTTTCCAGGTTGACCGTAACCACCGGTATCGGTGCGGGCAGCACCTCGGGCACTGGCCCTGCGACCTGCTGCTGCGCCGCTTGCAGTTGCTCGATGAGGCTGTCGCGGCCCTGCTCCAGCGCCGCCGTCAGCTGCGCCCCGAAGCGCCAGGCCGGCAGCGGGCCGAGCAACGGGATCTCGCAGCTCTGGTGGTATTTCTGCTGGCAGTACAGCCTGATCGAGTCCTGGTTCAGCCAGAACAACAAGGCGGTAGTGACCACGATCGCGTACAACGCACGGGCCGCACCCATCTGCACCTGAAACAGCTGTTTGCTATCAGAAGCTTGCATAGATGAACCCCGGCACACCCGATTGCGACGCGAAAATCACCAGCGACACGCCGATCCCCAAGGGCACCGGGTACAACTGCCAGGGCAGCCGCTGGCTGGCGGCAAAGCCCTTGCGCAGCACTGCCAGCCACTGTGGATAAGTGGCGATGTACAGCACGCAGGCCAGCAGCATCAGGCCGGTGGCGCTGTTGAGCCCGGCCAGGCTCAGCTGGGCGATGTCACCGAGCATCTCCACGGCGCCGTCCAGCGTCGGGCTGCGGAAGAAGATCCAGGCAAAGGCCACGTAGTGGAAGGTCATCAGGCGTGCCAGCAGGCCAGCGCCCGGCATCTGCGCGAAGCCCGGCAGCAGCTGGCTGAACAGCTTGGAGAGGGCCAGGCCAACCCCGTGCAGCGCACCCCACAGAATGAAGTTGATGCTGGCGCCATGCCACAGCCCGGACACCAGCATCGCCAGCAGCATGTTCAGGTTGCCGCGCCACACGCCCTTGCGGTTGCCGCCCAGAGGGATATAGACGTAGTCACGGATGAAGCGCGACAGGCTGATGTGCCAGCGCCCCCAGAATTCCTTGAGATTGTGCGCGGCATAAGGTGCGTTGAAGTTCTCCGGCAGGCGGAACCCCAACAGCAGGGCGATGCCGGTGACCAGGTTGGTGTAGCCGCTGAAGTTGAAGTAGATCAGCAGGCTGTAGCCGTACACGCTCAACAGCACCTGCTCGGGGGTGAAGCTGCCCGGGGTTTCGAACACCGGGTCGACCCACTCGCTGCCCAGCCAGGCGCTGAGGAAGAACAGCTTGACCACCGCCAGCGCGATCAGCCCCAGCGCCCGTTGCGGCTCCAGTACCTGGCGCAGGCCCTGCGGGCGGATCTGCGGCAGCATGTGTAGCGCACGGTTGACCGGGCCGGCCACCAGGCTTGGGAAGAACGCCAGGTACAGGGCCAGGTCCAGCGGTGTGGCCGGCGCCAGTTCGCGACGGTTGATCGATACCAGATAGCTGACCGAATGGAAGGTGTAGAACGACAGGCCGATAGGCACCAGCAATTCCAGCAACGGCAGCGACACGTCCAGCCCGGCCGCCGCCAACGCGGCTTGCACGCCTTCGACGAAGAAGACCTGGTACTTGAACAGGTAGAAGCAGCCCAGCACCAGGGTCAGCAGCAGCACGCCGCAGAACCGCCGCCCGGGGTAGCGCCCGGCCAGCAGCCCAAGCAGGTACACCAGTGCGCTGTAGCCCAGCAGGATGTAAAGCGAGTTCAGGCTGAAGCTCGCCACCAGGCCATAGCTTGCCGCCAGAAGCAGGAGGTTCTGTAGCCGTGCACTCCAGCACAGGCTCCAGTAGACAATGAAGAACAGCGTGAAGCAGAGGCCGAATTCGATCGAAAGGAAGCTCACAACGTAGTCCGTTACGTGACATCAAAGGGGGGCGCCAGCCCGCGGGCCAGAGGGCGCGGAGTATGGCAGAGGGCCAACCCCCTCACAATCTGAAAGCAACAGGATTTGCAAGCCATCTGCGCCCGTTCAAATGCAACAAGATAAGACCAAAGCCTTGCTGATTTGCTCCCCCTGCCCCGCTCTGCTAGTGTCGCGCCGTTCTGAATACCACCGAGACAGTCGCCATGGCCCGCAAAAAAGCCTCCATCGATTTCGAACAGTCCCTCGCCGACCTGCAAGCCCTGGTCGAGCGCCTGGAGAACGGCGAATTGTCGCTGGAAGAGTCGCTGGCCGCCTTCGAGCAAGGCATCGCCCTGACCCGTGACTGCCAGGGCGCCCTGGCCCAGGCCGAGCAAAAGGTGCAGATCCTGCTGGAGCGTGACGGCGAGCTGGCTGCCCAGCCGTTCGACGCGGAGCCAGAGGCATGATCGCCGGTTACCAGGCCAGCGCCCAGGTACGGGTCGACGCCGCACTCGAGACGCTGTTCAAGGCCCCCTCCAAGGAACTCGAGCGCCTGTACGCCGCCATGCGCTACAGCGTGATGAACGGTGGCAAGCGCGTGCGCCCGCTGCTCGCCTACGCCGCCTGCGAGGCCCTGGGCGTGCCGGCCGAACAGGCCAACGGCGCGGCCTGCGCGGTGGAACTGATCCACGCCTACTCGCTGGTGCATGACGACCTGCCGGCCATGGACGACGACGACCTGCGTCGCGGCCAGCCGACCACCCACAAAGCCTTCGACGAAGCCTGCGCCATCCTCGCCGGCGACGGCCTGCAAAGCCTGGCGTTCAGCGCCCTGCTCGACCCGGCGCTGAGCCCGCAGGCCGACAGCATCCGCCTGCAGATGGTCCAGGCCCTGGCCAAGGCCGCAGGCCCCGCCGGCATGGTCGGCGGCCAGGCCATCGACCTTGGCTCGGTGGGCGTCAAGCTCGACCAGCAGGCCCTGGAATACATGCACCGGCACAAGACCGGCGCGCTGATCGAAGCCAGCGTGCGCCTCGGCGCCCTGGCCAGCGCCCGCGCCGAACAGGCCCAGCTCGACGCCCTGCAGACTTATGCACAGGCCATCGGCCTGGCCTTCCAGGTGCAGGACGACATCCTCGATGTGGAGAGCGATACCGCCACCCTGGGCAAACGCCAGGGCGCCGACATCGCCCGCGACAAACCGACCTACCCGGCGCTGCTCGGGCTGGACGCGGCCAAGGCCTATGCCCTGGAGCTGCGCGACCAGGCGCTGGGCGCCCTCGCCGGCTTCGGCGACAGCGCCGAGCCGCTGCGGGCACTGGCCCGCTATATCGTCGAACGCCGCCATTAAACCTTGACGCCTATCCCTGTGGGAGCGGGTTTACCCGCGAATGCGGCGGTTGATGCAACATCGCATTCGCGGGTAAACCCGCTCCCACAGAGGGCGTAGGCCCCCGCTTGAATGGGCAGCTTTTCCCACAATGGGGTAAACTGCCGCGTCTTCAAACCTATAACGACTCGCCTGATGCCCACGACGTTTCAAGAGATCCCCCGCGAACGCCCGGTCACGCCGTTGCTCGACCGCGCCGACACGCCTGCCGGCCTGCGCCGGCTGGCCGAAGCCGACCTCGAGCCTTTGGCCGACGAGCTGCGCCAGGAACTGCTCTATACCGTGGGGCAGACCGGCGGGCATTTCGGTGCCGGCCTGGGCGTCATCGAGCTGACCATCGCCCTGCACTACGTCTTCGACACCCCGGATGACCGGCTGGTGTGGGACGTCGGTCACCAGGCCTACCCGCACAAGATCCTCACCGGCCGGCGCAACCGCATGTTGTCGCTGCGCCAGAAGGACGGCATCGCCGCCTTCCCGCGCCGTAGCGAGAGCGAGTACGACACCTTTGGCGTCGGTCACTCCAGCACCTCGATCAGCGCCGCGCTGGGCATGGCCATTGCCGCCCGCCTGCAGAACGATCCGCGCAAATCCATCGCGGTGATCGGCGACGGCGCACTGACCGCCGGCATGGCCTTCGAAGCGCTGAACCACGCGCAGGAAGTGAATGCCGACATGCTGGTCATTCTCAATGACAACGACATGTCGATCTCGCGCAACGTCGGCGGGCTGTCCAACTACCTGGCCAAGATTCTCTCCAGCCGCACCTACGCCAGCATGCGCGAAGGCAGCAAGAAAGTGCTGTCGCGCCTGCCCGGCGCCTGGGAAATCGCCCGCCGCACCGAGGAATACGCCAAGGGCATGCTGGTGCCCGGCACCCTGTTCGAAGAGCTGGGCTGGAACTACATCGGCCCGATCGACGGCCACGACCTGCCGACCATGATCGCCACCCTGCGCAACATGCGTGACCTCAAGGGCCCGCAGTTCCTGCATGTGGTGACCAAAAAGGGCAAGGGCTTCGCCCCGGCCGAGGTCGACCCGATCGGCTACCACGCCATCACCAAACTGGAGCCGGCCAACAAGCCGGTCGCGCCGAAGAAACCGAGCGGGCCGAAGTACTCCGCCGTGTTCGGCCAGTGGCTGTGCGACATGGCCGCCGCCGACAACCGCCTGGTGGGTATCACCCCGGCGATGAAGGAAGGCTCGGACCTGGTCGACTTCAGCGAACGCTACCCCGAGCGCTACTTCGACGTGGCGATTGCCGAACAGCACGCGGTCACCCTGGCCGCCGGCATGGCCTGCGAAGGCGCCAAGCCGGTGGTGGCGATCTACTCCACCTTCCTGCAGCGCGGCTATGACCAGCTGATCCACGACGTGGCGGTGCAGGACCTCGACGTGCTGTTCGCCATCGACCGCGCCGGCCTTGTCGGCGAGGACGGCCCGACCCACGCCGGGGCCTACGACCTGTCGTACCTGCGTTGCATCCCCGGCATGCTGGTGATGACCCCAAGCGACGAGAACGAGCTGCGCAAGATGCTCAGCACCGGCCACCACTACAAGGGCCCGGCGGCTGTGCGCTACCCGCGTGGCACCGGCCCGAACGCGCCGATCAGCGGCGACCTCGAGCCGCTGGAGATCGGCAAGGGCGTGGTTCGCCGCCGGGGCAGCAAGGTCGCCCTGCTGGTGTTCGGCGTGCAACTCACCGAGGCCCTGCAGGTGGCCGAGCAGATCGACGCCACCGTGGTCGACATGCGCTTCGTCAAACCGCTGGACGAGGCCCTGGTGCTGGAAATGGCCGCCGGCCATGAGCTGCTGGTGACCATCGAAGAGAACGCCATCATGGGCGGTGCCGGCGCCGCCGTGGGTGAGTTCCTCGCCCGCGAAGCGGTGGTCAAGCCGCTGCTGCACCTGGGCCTGCCGGACATCTATGTCGAGCACGCCAAGCCGGCGCAGATGCTCGCCGAGTGCGGGCTGGATGCCGCCGGGATCGAGGCTGCCGTCAAAGCCCGAATGGCCAAGCTCGGCTTGTAAGGACCTATCGCGGGGCAAGCCCGCTCCCACCAGTGATCGTGGGAGCGGGCTTGCCCCGCGATTGCAATTGAACTGCCCATGAAGATCTCTACCCTTTCCCTGCTCTGCCTCCCCGCCGCCGCCCTGGCCGCCGAACCCTCCCGCGACGACGCCCTCAAGCTCCCCGACGTACTGATCAGCGCCAGCCGCCAGGTCGAATCGCGCAGCGCCACCAGCGCCGCCAACACGGTGTTCACCCGCAGCGACATCGACCGCCTGCAACCCACCAGCGTCAGCGACCTGCTCGCTCGCGTGCCCGGTGTGCAAGTGGCACCAACCGGTGGCCGCGGCAGCCTGCCCGGCATCTTCATCCGTGGCACCAAGGCTGCGCAGACCTTGGTGCTGGTCGATGGCGTGCGCATCGCCAACGCCACCTCCGGCGACAGCGGCCTGCAGTTTCTCGACGTCGAGCAGATAGAACGGGTGGAAGTGCTGCGCGGCTCGCGTTCGGCGGTGTACGGCAGCGACGCCATCGGCGGGGTGATCCAGATCTTCACCCGCCGTGGCGACGGCCAGGGCCTGCAGCCGCGCCTGCGCCTGGCGGCCGGCAGCAACCAGGCCTGGCAGCGCAGCCTGGGCCTGTCCGGCGGCGATGGCGACACCCGTTTCAACCTGGGCGCCAGCCTGGACGAGACCGCCGGGATCGATTCGACCGGCCCGTCATTCGCCAGCGACGGCGACCATGACGCCTACCGCAACCGCTCGCTGAACCTGAGCCTGAGCCATGTGTTCAACGAACGCTTCGAAGCCGGGCTGAACCTGCTCGACAGCCGTGGGCGCAGCGAATACGACAACCCGTTCGGCCGCTTTGACCCGGTCACCTTCAAGAGCTTCGGCCAGAAGCCCTACACCGACTTCACCGTCAGCAGCCTCGGCACCTACCTGGACGCCCAGCTCAACGACGCCTGGCATTCGCGCCTCGAGCTGGGCCACAGCGAGAACCGCGACGACAAGCGCGACAAGCTCAGCGACGAGCGCCAGGTGTTCAACACCTACCGCGACCAGGTCACCTGGCAGAACGATTTCACCCTGGATGAGCGCAACAACCTGCTGCTCGGCGGCGACTGGTATGAGGACCGGGTGCATGCCAGCACCGACTTCGACGAGGACAGTCGCTGGAACCGCGCCATCTTTGCCCAGCACCGCTTCGCCGGTGAGTGGTACTCCACCGAACTGGGGCTGCGCCGCGACCAGAACCAGCAGTTCGGCGGCCAGACCACCTGGAGCGCAAGCCTCACCCTGCCGGTCAACGCCAGCAACGACCTGCTGCTGTCCTACAGCGAGGGGTTCCGTGCGCCGACCTTCAACGACCTGTACTACCCGCAGTACAGCAACCCGAACCTGGACCCCGAACGTTCGAAGAGCTACGAGCTGCAATGGCGTAGCCAGCTGACCGCCGACAGCCGCCTGGAAGCCTCGCTGTACCGCACCGACCTGCGCGACGCGATCATCTTCGGCGCCGACTCGATCCCGCGCAACGTGGCCTCGGCCCGCATCAACGGCTTCGAGCTGGGGCTGCAGCAGCAGTGGGGCGAGTGGCGCAGCCAGCTCGGCCTGGCCCTGATCGACCCGCGCGACCGTGACAGCGGCCACACCCTGGCCCGCCGCGCCCGGCGCACGCTAAGCCTGGACCTTGATCGGCAGTTCGAGCGTTTCAGCCTGGGCGGCAGCTGGCAGGCCGTCAGCAGCAGCTACGACGACGAGGCCAACCGCAATACCCTGGGTGGCTACGGCCTGCTCGGCCTGCGTGGCGGCTGGACGGCGACGGATGAGGTGAAGCTGGAACTCAAGCTCGACAACCTGCTGGACAAACAGTACAGCCGTGCCTTGTACAGCTTCGATGGCAGCCAGTACGGCTATCGCGAAGAGGGTCGCACTTGGCTGTTCAGCGTCACTTGGACACCGGCGCTGTAGCGTCCAGCAAGGCACACAAGCGCGCCGTGGCCTCGATCATCTGCCCGCTGGGCCGCTCCAGGCCCTTGTCCGGCACCACCAGCAAGCGGTCATCCTGTACGGCACTGAGCTTCGGCCAGCTACGCCAACTGGCCAGTTGCGCCTGGTCGCCGGCAAGGATCACCTGTGGGTCGCGCAACAGCACCGACTCCACACTGACCTGTGGCGCCGGTTGCGGCAGGTCATCGAACACATTGCGCGCCCCGCAGACCCGCAACGCATCGCTGACCACCTGCCGCCCGCCCAAGGTGTACAGGGGCTTGTCCCACACCTGGTAGAACACCCGCAACGGCGTCGCGCGCCGGTAGCGTTCGCGCAGGCCGTGCAGTCGCTCACGCAGGCTGGCCGCATACACGCGCCCCTGCTCGTCGCGCCCCAGTCGCTGGGCGATGGCTTCGATCTGGGTGATCAACTGGTCGAGGTCGCCGGGCTCGGCGCTGAAGGTGGCGATGCCCAGCCGCCGCAGCTGGTCGCGCTGCGCAGGCGCGACGCTGCCGGGCCAGAGCAGCAGCAGGTCGGGTTTGAGGCTGAGCAGCCGCTCCATGTCCAGTTGCCCGTGGCGCCCCACCGAAGGCAGGCCCTGCAGCGATGCCGGGCGTTCACCGCCATCGAGCAGGCCGACCAGCAGGTCCTGTGCCTGCAGCTCGACGACGATCTCGGTCATCGACGGCGCCAGGCTGACCACCCGCGGCGCGGCCTCGGCCAGGGCGCCGAAGCTCAACAGTGCAAGCAGGACGAGCAGCGCCCGCATCAGCCGAGCTGGCGCGGAATGCGGTAGAGGTACAACAGCACCACGGTGGAAATCGCCAGGAGGATCTGCGGCACCGCTTCCAGGCCGACCAGCACCGACAAGGCGGCGACCCAGGCTGGGAAACAGGCATACAGCATGGCCAGGCGCCGCACCCGCGCCAGCTCGATCCAGGCGGCCGGCTCCTCGGCACTGCCGAGCACCTTGTCGGTGGCGATCAGCGTGCGCTTGTAGGCGCCGAAGCGCGGCAGGCTGAGGAACATGGTGGCTGCACCGGCAATGAACAGCGGCATGGCCAGCACCGGGATCAGCGCCTCGCCGCCACCGAAAGCCCAGGCCATCACCGGCAGCGGCACCAGGCCGACCGCCAGGTACTGCCACCAGGCCAGCGCCAGGCGCCGTTTCACCTCGCCACGGGTCACGCCTGCGGCACCTCGCCCTGGTGCTTGTTGCCCATCATGTGGCCCAGCTTGTCGGCCTTGGTGGCCAGGTACAGGCGGTTGTGCGGGTTGTGGCCGGTGTGCAGCGGCACGCGCTCGGCGACCTTGATGTGCATGTCGGTCAGGGCTTTGACCTTGCGCGGGTTGTTGGTCATCAAACGCAGCGCACTGACGCCCAGGTGCTCGAGCATCGGCAGGCACATGGCATAGTCACGCTGGTCGGCGGCGAAGCCCAGGCGCTCGTTGGCCTCGACGGTGTCGGCGCCGCCGTCCTGCAGCTCGTAGGCGCGGATCTTGTTCAACAGGCCGATGCCACGGCCTTCCTGGCGCAGGTACAGCAGCACGCCACGGCCTTCGCGGGCGATGGCCTGCAGCGCGGCGTCCAGCTGTGAACCGCAGTCGCAACGCTGGCTGAACAGCGCATCGCCGGTCAGGCACTCGGAGTGCAGCCGCCCCAACACCGGCTCGCCGTCGGCGATGTCACCCAGGCTGAGCACCACATGCTCACGGCCGGTGGCTTCGTCGAGGAAACCATGCATGGTGAAAATCGCGTAGGGGGTCGGGAGTTTGCAAGCGGCGACAAAGACGACGGGCACGTTGTGCTCCTGGGAAGTAGGAAATTTCAGTTGGGCCGATTGTATCAGCAGCCCGGCGCAGGTGCGCAGGCTGAATCTCGCCGCTTAAGATCGAAAAGTTCGATGCTTATGGGGAGCGCGCGCGGCATACACCTGAGAACAACTGCCCTGCTGATTATCCGGACGCTGGTGAGAACCCTGTGGGAGCGGCTTTAGCCGCGAAGCAGGCAACGCAGTGGATGGCACCGGCTTCGCCGGTGTTCGCGGCTAAAGCCGCTCCCACAGAGTCCGTGCCACCAGCCGCCCTTAATGCGGCTGGCTGTCCGGGCTGAACGGACACGGCTGCTTCCAGCGCTCGAAGATCGGCTTCAACTCGCCGCTGCGCACCAGCTCGGCCATGCGCTTGTCGAACAGCGCACTCAGGGCCTTGCCCTGCTCGCTACGGGTAAAGGCCAGGTACAGCGGCAGCTCGGCGACGTGGGTGCTGCGAAAACGCTCGGGGTGTGGCGACTGCCCGAGCACGTAGTCGACTTCGGTCTGCGCATCGATATAGAAGTCCACCCGATCATGCTCGAGCATCGGCAGGATGCCCTCGCGGCGCTGGACCTCACGGAAGTTGTGGACGTTGGGCAGGTAGCTGGCGTAGTCATAGCCGCGCACCCAGGCCAGGCGATACTGGCCGACATTGTCGGGGGTGGGGACGGGTTTGCCGGCCAGGCCCAGGGCATAGATGTGGTCCATGTCGAAGTGCCAGCGCGGGTAGAGGTTGTCGTCGTTCTCTTCCTTGTACGAGCCGACCCAGGCATCGGCCTCGCCACGCCTGACCAGGCCTACCGCACGGCTGTACGGCGCGCTCTGGGTGACGACCTTGACCCCTGCCGGCTCGAACACCTTGCGCAGCACGTCCCAGGCCACCCCGCTGCCGTCGGCGTTGGTGTAGTCGAGCCATTCCTCGCTGACCAGGCGCACCTGTGCGGGCGTGTCGCGGGCCATGGCGGCCGGGGCGACGAGCAGCATCAATGCCAGTACAACAGTCCTAACGCCCATCACCACACTCCTGTGTTTCAGGCCACCGCCCACACCAGAACCTGCATGCCCAGCCAGGCAAATACACCGGCCAGGATATCGTCGAGCATGATCCCGAACCCGCCATGCACATGCCGGTCGACCCAGCGGATCGGCCACGGCTTGAGGATGTCGAAGAAGCGGAACATCAGGAACCCTGCAAGCAGCCACTGCCAGCCTTCCGGCACCAGCCACAGGGTGATCCACATGCCGACGATCTCGTCCCAGACAATGCCTTCATGATCGTGGACGCGCAAGTCATTGGCCACTTTGCCGCACAACCACACACCGAACAGCATGCTGATGCCCAGCAACAGCCAGTAGCCCCAGTCGGGCAGCATCTGCCACAGCGGAATGAACGGCAGCGCCACCAGCGAGCCCCAGGTCCCGGGGGCCTTGGGCAAGGTGCCGGAGCCGAAGCCAAAGGCGATGAAGTGCCACGGGTTGCGCCAGACCGAAGGCGGAACGAACTCCGCAGGCACCTGGTTGGGGTGGTCGGTCACGGTGTCTCCCTGAAATGTTGATAGCCCCGCTGCTGCGGGGTGATGTCCCGGCCCTGCGGGTCACGCAGGGTCACGCCCTGGCCTTGCAGCACATGGCCGATCACGTGCACGCCGCTGCCCAGGGCCGCGAGGGCCGCCTCAGGCACGGTGAACGCCAGCACGTAGTCGTCGCCACCGGTGAGCGCCGCGTGCAGCGCCCCCTCATGGCCGAGCAAAGCCTGCAAAGCGGGAGACACTGGCACCTGCGCCAGGTTCACCTGCAATGCCACGCCGGACGCCTTGGCGATGTGCCCGCAATCGGCCAGCAGGCCGTCGGAGATATCCAGCGCCGAGGTGGCCAGGCCACGCAAGCGCTCGCCCAGCTGCAGTTGCGGCAGCGGCGACCAATAGTGCTCAAGCAGCGGCCCGGCCACCGCGTCGCTGGCCTCGCGCTCGCCCAGCACCAACGGCAGCGCCCCGGCCGCATTGCCGAGCTCACCGCCGACACACAACAGGTCGCCCGGGCGCGCGCCGCTGCGGCGCAGCGCCTGGCCGGCCGGCACCCGGCCGAACACGGTCACGGTGATGCTCAACGGACCACGGGTGGTGTCGCCGCCGATCAGGCTGATACCGCAACGCCGGGCCATGCGCCCGAGGCCGTCGGCGAAGCCTTCGAGCCAGTCGGGGCCGACCTGGGGCAAGGTGAGCGCGAGGGTGAAGCCGATCGCCGTGGCGCCCATGGCCGCCAGGTCGCTGACCGCCACGGCCAGCGAACGCTGGCCGAGCAGCAAGGGGTCGCAGACTGCGGGGAAATGCACACCGGCCACGAGGGTGTCGGTGGAGATCGCCAGCTGCTCGCCGGCGGGAATGTCCAGCAAGGCGCAGTCGTCGCCGATGCCCAGGGCCACGCCTTCGCCGCCCTGCGCACAGGGCGCGGCGGCGAAGTAATGGCTGATCAGCTCGAACTCACCCATGGCCGGCAGGCGCGCACTCAGCGCTTGTTCGCCTTGACTTCCGCCTCACGCAGACGCGGAGCCAGCTTGTCCAGCACGCCGTTGACGAACTTGTGGCCGTCGGTGGCGCCGAACACTTTCGCCAGTTCCACACCTTCGTTGATCACCACGCGGTACGGTACGTCGGCGCGCATGATCAGCTCCCAGGTGGACAGGCGCAGCACCGCCAGTTCAACCGGGTCGAGCTCTTCGAGCGGGGTGTCCAGGCAAGGCTTGAGCGCTTCGTCGATTTCGCTCTTCTTCGCCGGGACCCCGTGCAGGATCTCGCGGAAGTAGGCGCCGTCGATGTCGGTGAAATCGTTGTCGACCCGGAACTGCGCTTCGACCTCGTTCAGCGAATGCTTGGCCATGTGCCACTGGTAGAGGGCCTGGGTGGCGAGCTTGCGGGCTTCGCGACGCTTGGCGCTCTTCGAGGGCTTGCCGGCATCCGCAGGTTTCGGATCGCGCGGGTTGAAACGATCGCTTTCGTCGCTAATCACTTGGCCTCCAACTGCGCCAGCAGGCTGACCATTTCCAGAGCGGACAGGGCAGCTTCAGCACCTTTGTTGCCGGCCTTGGTGCCGGAACGCTCGATGGCCTGCTCGATGGAGTCGACGGTCAGCACGCCGAAGGCCACCGGAACACCGAACTCCATGGACACCTGGGCCAGGCCCTTGGTGCATTCGCCCGCCACGTATTCGAAGTGCGGGGTGCCGCCACGGATCACGGCGCCCAGGGCGATGATCGCGTCGTAGTTGCCTTGCTGGGCGACTTTCTGTGCTACCAGCGGGATTTCAAACGCGCCTGGGGCACGGATGATGGTGATGTCGCTTTCGCTGACGCCGTGGCGTACCAGGGCATCGACTGCACCGCTTACCAGGCTTTCGACGACGAAGCTGTTGAAGCGGCCAACCACCAAAGCATAGCGACCTTTGGGGGCGATGAAGGTACCTTCGATGGTCTTCAGGGTCATTCTTGAGTTCTCATCTTCAAGAGCGAGGCCGCGCTGTGGCGGCCTCGGGAGGGTTTTGACTCGAGTTGCAAGGCGATCAAGCCGCCTCAAGTCACTCGGAGGGCACGTATTCTACAACTTCCAGATCGAATCCGGATATCGCATTGAACTTCATTGGCGAACTCATCAGGCGCATCTTGCGCACACCGAGGTCGCGCAGGATCTGCGAGCCGGCGCCAACCGTGCTGTAGGTGGTCGGTGCCTTGGGTTGCGCATCCCCCGCGCTTTCGCGGATGTGCGCCAGCAGCACGTCGCCATCCAGCGGGTGGCCCAGCAGCAGCACCACGCCGCTGCCGGCTTCGGCCACGGCGGACATGGCCGCGCGCAGGCTCCAGCGGCCCGGCTGCTTGACCATCAGCAGGTCGCGCAGTGGGTCCATGTTGTGCACCCGCACCAGGGTTGGCTCTTCGGCGCAGATCTTGCCCAGGGTGAGGGCCATGTGCACGTCGCCTTCCACCGCGTCACGGTAGGTGACCAGGTTGAACTCACCCAGCTCGCTCTCGATCGGCTGCTCGGAAACCCGCTGCACGGTGCGCTCGTGGATCATGCGGTAGTGGATCAGGTCGGCGATGGTGCCGATCTTCAGGCCGTGCTCGGCGGCGAACACTTCCAGCTCGGCGCGGCGCGACATGGTGCCGTCGTCGTTCATCACTTCGCAGATCACCCCGCTCGGCTCGAAACCGGCCATGCGCGCCAGGTCGCAGGCGGCTTCGGTGTGGCCGGCGCGGGCCAGGGTGCCACCGGGCTGGGCCATCAGCGGGAAGATGTGGCCAGGGCTGACGATGTCTTCGGCCTTGGCGTCCTTGGCCGCTGCGGCCTGCACGGTGCGCGCGCGGTCGGCGGCGGAGATGCCGGTGGTGACACCCTCGGCGGCCTCGATCGACACGGTGAACTTGGTGCCGAAACCGGAACCGTTGCGCGGCGCCATCAGCGGCAGCTTCAGGGTTTCGCAGCGCTCGCGGGTCATCGGCATGCAGATCAGGCCACGGGCGTGCTTGGCCATGAAGTTGATGTGCTCAGGCAGGCAGCATTCGGCTGCCATGATGATGTCGCCTTCGTTCTCGCGGTCTTCGTCATCCATGAGGATGACCATTTTGCCCTGGCGGATGTCTTCAACCAGTTCTTCGATGCTGTTGAGCGCCACGCGGCACCCCCTTCTCAATCAGGATTTCAAGAAGCCGTTGGCGGCCAGGAAGCTTTCGGTGATGCCACTGCCCTTGCTCGGCTCGGCGGCCTTGTCGCCCAGCAGCAGACGCTCCAGGTAACGGGCCAGCAGGTCGACCTCAAGGTTCACCCGACGCCCTGCGCGGTAGTCGGCCATGATGGTTTCGGACAGGGTGTGCGGGACGATGGTCAGCTCGAACTCGGCGCCATCGACTTCGTTGACCGTCAGGCTGGTGCCGTCGACGGTGATCGAGCCCTTGTGGGCGATGTACTTGGCCAGCTCTTTGGGTGCGCGCACGCGGAACTGGATGGCGCGGGCGTTATCGGCGCGCGAGACGATCTCGCCGACGCCGTCGACGTGGCCGCTGACCAGGTGGCCGCCCAGACGAGTGGTGGGCGTGAGGGCCTTTTCCAGGTTGACCCGGCTGCCGGTCTTCAAATCGACCATGGCGGTGCGCTTGAGGGTTTCGACGCTGACGTCGGCCCAGAAGCCGTCGCCGGGCAGTTCGACGGCGGTCAGGCACACACCGTTGACGGCGATGCTGTCGCCGAGCTTGACGTCGCCCAGGTCGAGCTTGCCGGTTTCTACATAAACGCGCACGTCACCACCCTTGGGGGTCATGCTGCGGATGGTGCCGATGGATTCGATGATGCCGGTGAACATGCTGTTCTCCTCAAAGACAGGCTGCGCGGGGCAAGCCCGGCATTATACGCCGGGGGCCGGCAGGGGGATGGCTGTGACTCGCCAGTCATCGCCGACTGCGCGCATTTCGGTGATCTTCAGCCGCGGCGCCTCGCTCATCTGCGCCAGCGGCCAGTCCAGCAGCGGGCGGGCAGTGGAGCCAAGGAAGGTGCCGGCGACGAACAGCTGGTACTCATCGACCAGACCCTGGCGGGCGAAGGCACCGACCAGGCCGGCACCGGCCTCCAGCAGGATTTCGTTGATGCCACGCCCGGCCAGGATGCGCAGCAGCGCCGGCAGGTCGACCTGGCCGTCGCTGCCGGGCAGGTTGAGCAGTTCGTGGCCAGCGGCGGCATAGCGCGGATCATCACCGGCGGCGGTAATCACCAACGCCGGGCCGGCCTGGAAGAATGGCGCGTCCAGTGGCAGGCGCAGGCGGCCGTCGATCAATACCCGCAGCGGCGGGCGCGACAAGGCCAGGGCCGTGAGTTCGGCGTCCAGGCCCAGCTGTTCAGCGCGTACGGTCATCCGCGCCTGGTCCTGCAGCACGCTGGCGGCGCTGGTCAGCACCACGCTTGAGCGAGCCCGCAGGCGCTGCACCGCCGAGCGGGCGGCGGGGCCGGTGATCCACTGGCTTTCGCCGCTGGCCATGGCGGTGCGGCCGTCCAGGCTCATCGCCAGCTTGGCGCGCACGAACGGCAGGCCGTGCTCCATGCGCTTGAGGAAACCGGGGTTGAGGGCACGGGCTTCGGCTTCGAGCACACCACTGGCCACTTCGATCCCGGCCTCCTGCAGGCGGCGCAGGCCATTGCCGGCCACTTGCGGGTTGGGGTCCTGCATGGCCGCCACCACCCGCGCCACACCAGCCTTGACCAGCGCCTCGGCGCACGGCGGCGTGCGGCCATGGTGGCTGCACGGCTCGAGGGTGACGTAGGCACAGGCACCTCGGGCGCGCTCGCCGGCCTGGCGCAGGGCGTGGACTTCAGCATGGGGCTCGCCGGCGCGCACGTGCCAGCCTTCGCCGACCACCTCGCCATCGCGCACGATCACGCAGCCTACGCGTGGGTTGGGGTGGGTGGTGTAGAGGCCCTTGCGGGCCAGTTCCACGGCCCGGGCCATGAAGTGGGCGTCGAGAATGGCGGCTTGGCTGGTCATGCTTACTCTTTGGCTGGCTCGCGGGCCAGGCGGTCAATTTCTTCGCGGAACTCGTCGAGGTCCTGGAAACGCCGGTAGACCGAGGCAAAACGGATGTAGGCGACTTCGTCGAGCTTGCGCAGCTCGGCCATCACCAGCTCACCAACCACCAATGACTTCACTTCACGCTCGCCGGTGGCGCGCAGGCGGCTCTTGATATGCGCCAGCGCCGCTTCCAGGCGCTCGACGCTGACCGGGCGCTTCTCCAGCGCACGCTGCATGCCGGCGCGCAGTTTGTCTTCATCGAAGGGCTGACGCGTGCCGTCCTGCTTGATCAGCCGTGGCAGGACCAGCTCGGCGGTTTCGAAGGTGGTGAAACGCTCGCCGCAGGCGACGCATTCGCGACGGCGACGCACCTGTTCGCCCTCGGCGACCAGGCGCGAGTCGATGACCTTGGTGTCGTTGGCACCGCAAAACGGACAGTGCATGGTGGCAGGCAACAAAAAAAGGGAGGGCCATGGTAGCGCATTGCACTGGCAAGACAAGCTACCATCCATGCAAATCTGCCCGCCAAGGATTACACCATGCCCTATCGAGCGCTCGTCGTGCTGTGCGCCGCCGCCCTGCTCGCCGCTTGCGGCAGCGACCGACCAAAGCCTGAGCAGGCACCAAAGCCCGTGCCGGCCAAGGTGGCGAAAAAAGCCCAGCCGCTCGGCCCGCTGCCGGCCTACCAGCGCGAGTTGAGCGGCACGCTGATGGAGATCCCCGCCGGCGCCGACGTCGAACTGGCACTGCTGGTCATCGACGACCGTGGCCGCCCGCAACAACTGCTGGCCAGCAGCACCCTGACCGGCACCGGCCAGGCCCTGCCCTACCAGTTGCGCTTCAACCCCGAAACCTTCCCCGCCGGCGCCCGCGTGGAGCTGCGTGGCCGTGCCAGCCAGTCCGGCCAGTTGATCATGCACCTGCCACCGGTGCGCATCGCCCAGGCCGAAACCCAGGCCACTGGCCCGCTGCGTTTCGAAAAGGCCCCGTAAATGGCACCGCACGCCCTGCAACAGGCCCTGAGCGGCCTGATCGGCGAAGCGCGCCTGGTGGTCAGCGAGCTGCCTGGATGCGCGCTGCAACTCTGGCTGATCGACGACCAGAACATGGACCGTGAATTCAGCAGCGAGGAAACCCGGCGCATCCTCGAAGAACCGCCCTACTGGAGCTTCTGCTGGGCCAGCGGCCTGGCCATGGCGCGCTACCTGGCCGAGCGCCCGGAGTGGGTGCGCGGCAAGCGCGTGCTGGACTTCGGCGCCGGCTCCGGCATTGCCGCTATCGCCGCGGTCCGGGCGGGCGCGCTCGAGGTGGTGGCCTGCGACCTCGACCCGCTGGCCCTCGACGCCTGCCGCGCCAACGCCGCGCTCAATGGCGTGACGCTGAACTACAGCAGCGACTTCTTCGCCGAGGCCGACCGCTTCGACCTGATCCTGGTCGCCGATGTGCTGTATGACCGCGCCAACCTGCCGTTGCTCGACCAGTTCCTCAGCCGTGGCCGCCAGGCGCTGGTGGCCGATTCGCGCGTGCGCGACTTCAGCCACCCGCTCTACCGCCCGCTGGGCGTACTCGACGCACTGACCTTGCCGGACCTGGCCGAGCCCCACGAATTCCGCCGGGTCAGCCTGTACCACGCGAGTCGCGAGCCTTTATAGTGGTGCCATCCACGGATTTGCGAGAGTCGCGATGAGCCAGGAAACACCTTTTATCTTCGATGCCACCGATGCCACCTTCCAGCAACTGGTCATCGAGAACTCCTTCCACAAACCTGTCCTGGTCGACTTCTGGGCCGAATGGTGCGCGCCGTGCAAGGCACTGATGCCGCTGCTGGCGAAGATCACCGAGGGCTACCAGGGCGAGCTGCTGCTGGCCAAGATCAACTGCGACGTCGAGCAGCAGGTGGTGGCCCAGTTCGGTATCCGCAGCCTGCCGACCGTGGTGCTGTTCAAGGACGGCCAGCCGGTCGACGGCTTTGCCGGCGCCCAACCCGAGTCGGCCATCCGCACCATGCTCGAGCCCCATGTGCAGATGCCCGCGCCGCCAACCGCCGCGCCACTGGAGCAGGCCAAGGCGCTGTTCGCCGAGAGCCGTTTCAGCGAGGCCGAAGCGCTGCTGCAGGTGCTGCTGGGTGAAGACAACAGCAACGCCGAGGCGCTGATCCTGTACGCCCGCTGCCTGGCCGAACGCGGTGAGTTGGGCGAGGCGCAGGTGGTGCTGGACGCGGTGAAAACCGATGAGCACAAAGCCGCCCTGGCAGGTGCCAAGGCCCAGTTGACCTTCCTGCGCCAGGCCGCCAGCCTGCCGGAAGCCGCCGAGCTGAAAAGCCGTCTGGCGCAGAACCCGCAGGATGACGAGGCCAGTTACCAGCTGTGCATCCAGCAACTGGCGCGCCAGCAGTACGAAGCGGCGCTGGACGGGCTGCTCAAGCTGTTCCAGCGCAACCGTGGCTACGAGAACGGCTTGCCACAGAAGGCGCTGCTGCAGGTGTTCGAGCTGCTGGGCAGCGATCATCCGCTGGTGGGGGTGTACCGCCGCAAGCTGTCGTCGGCGATGTTCTGATCCTCAAATGCAATCGCGGGGCAAGCCCGCTCCCACGTGTCCATGGCGTGGGAGCGGGCTTGCCTCGCGATGCATATGCTCACCCCCACCCTGAACCCGTGGGAGCGGGCTTGCCCCGCGATGCTTGCGCTCACCCCACCCAGTGATACACCGGCGCATCCACGCCGCTTTCCACCTTCACCTCACTGCTGTGCCGCAGGCGCACCAGCAGGCGCTTGCCCGCCGCCGTGCTGCCCGTGAGCCCTTCCAGGCGGTCGAGCAACTCGGGCCCGCTCATCTGCCCGGCCTGGCGCAACACATCACGCGCGGCCACCCACTGCCCATCATCCTGGCGCGGCACCGGGCTGGCACTCACCGGTGCGTTTTCAACCACTGCAGGCTGCTCCAGCCGACGCCCCAACTGCGCCCACTCTTCCGGCGCCAGCTCAATGGTCAAGTCCACCGGCCATTCACCGATCTGTCCACGAATTCTCACGCTGCCTTCCTCGTACCAGGGCTCAATGCCGTCATGCTCCCACGAACATGAAACCTGTGCCAGGCAGGCTGGCGAGGCGCAGAAAAATTGTTATAACATTACCAAATCATTCAAAGCCGCCCCTGGAGCCGTTCATGCGTCGTCTGCTGCTCGCCCTGCCCTTTGCCCTGCTGCCCCTGGCCGTGGCCCATGCCCACGACGAACATGACCACGACCACGGCACCCTCGCCGCCCACGAGCATGGTGTGGCCAAGCTCAACGTGGTGCTCGACGGCAACACTCTGGAGCTGGAACTGGACAGCCCGGCCATGAACCTGGTCGGCTTCGAGCACGCCGCCAACACCGATGCCGACAAAGCCAAGGTCGCCGCCGCGCGCCAGCAGCTGGAACAACCGTTGAAGCTGTTCGGCCTGGCCCAGGCGGCCGGCTGCACGGATGAAGCCCAAGAGCTGGAAAGCCCCCTGTTTGGCGACGCCGCCCATGCCGACGACGATGGCGACGCGCACGAACATGAGCACGGCCACCAGCACGCCGATGTGAACGCCCACTACCAGTTCACCTGCGCCACCCCGGCCAAGCTTGCCCAGCTCGACCTTGGCCCGCTGTTCAAGACCTTCCCGCAGACCCAGAAGGTCAACGTGCAACTGATCGGCCCCAACGGCCAGAAAGGCGTCGAGGCCACCGCGGCCAAGGCCGTGGTCGCGTTCTGAATGAGCCAGGCGCTGATCGAGCTGCATGACCTGGTGTTCGCCTGGCCCGGCCAGGCGCCGCTGCTGGACATCCGCGAATTCCGCCTGGAAGCCGGCGAGGCGCTGTTCCTCAAGGGCCCCAGCGGCAGCGGCAAGACCACCCTGCTCGGCCTGCTGGGCGGGGTGAACCGCCCGGGCCAGGGGCGCATCCAGTTGCTGGGCCAGGACTTGGCCAGCTTGAGCCAGGGCGCCCGCGACCGTTTTCGGGTCGATCACACCGGGTACATCTTCCAGCAGTTCAACCTGCTGCCGTTCCTGTCGGTGCGCGAGAACGTCGAGTTGCCCTGCCGCTTCTCCAAGTCCCGTGCCGAACGCGCCAGTCAGCGCCATGGCAGCGTCGACCAGGCCGCCGCGCACCTGCTGGCGCACCTGGGCCTCGACGCCCCCGAGCTGCTGACGCGCCGCGCCGGCAGCCTGTCGATCGGCCAGCAGCAGCGCGTCGCCGCCGCCCGGGCGCTGATTGGCCAGCCCGAACTGGTGATCGCCGACGAACCCACCTCGGCGCTCGATGCCGACACCCGTGAAGCCTTTATCCGCCTGCTGTTCGACGAATGCCGCGCGGCCGGCTCAAGCCTGCTGTTCGTCAGCCATGACCAGAGCCTGGCACCGCTGTTCGACCGCCACCTGTCCCTGGCCGAACTCAACCGCGCCGCCACGCCCCGGGAGGCCTGATGTACCTGCTCCGCCTTGCCCTGGCCAGCCTGGCCAACCGCCGTTTCACCGCCCTGCTCACCGCCTTCGCCATCGCCCTGTCGGTGTGCCTGCTGCTGGCCGTCGAGCGGGTGCGCACCGAAGCCCGCGCCAGCTTCGCCAGCACCATCAGCGGCACCGACCTGATCGTCGGCGCCCGTTCGGGCTCGGTGAACCTGCTGCTGTATTCGGTGTTCCGCATCGGCAACGCCACCAACAACATTCGCTGGGACAGCTACCAGCAGTACGCCAAGGACCCACGGGTCAAGTGGGCCATCCCCATTTCCCTGGGCGACTCGCATCGCGGCTACCGGGTGATGGGTACCACCGGCGACTACTTCGCGCACTATCAGTACGGCCGCCGCCAGCACCTCGAACTGAGCCAGGGCCGGCCCTTCGCCGACGACCCGTTCGAAGTGGTGCTGGGGGCCGAAGTGGCCGACGCGCTGCACTACAAGCTCGGCGACAGACTGGTGCTGGCCCATGGTGTGGCCGCCATCAGCCTGGTCAAGCACGACGACAAGCCATTTACCGTGGTCGGTGTGCTCAAGCGTACCGGTACCCCGGTGGACCGCACCCTGCACATCAGCCTGGCAGGCATGGAAGCGATCCATATCGACTGGCACAACGGCGTGCCGGCGCGCGGTGCCGGGCGTATCAGTGCCGAGCAGGCCCGCGGCATGGACCTGCAACCGGCGGCGATCACCGCGTTCATGCTCGGCTTGAACAACAAGATCGCCACCTTCAGCCTGCAGCGCGAGATCAACGAGTACCGCAACGAGCCGCTGCTGGCGATCCTGCCCGGCGTGGCGCTGCAAGAGCTGTGGAGCCTGATGGGCACGGCCGAGCAGGCGCTGTTCGTGGTGTCGCTGTTCGTGGTGCTGACCGGGCTGATCGGCATGCTCACGGCGATCCTCACCAGCCTCAACGAACGCCGCCGAGAGATGGCCATCCTGCGTTCGGTGGGGGCCCGGCCGTGGCATATCGCCGGGTTGCTGGTCCTGGAGGCACTGGCCCTGGCCCTCGCCGGGATTGTCGCCGGGCTGGGCTTGCTGTATGCCGGGATCGCCCTGGCCCAGGGCTATGTGCAGGCCAACTACGGGCTGTACCTGCCGCTGGATTGGCCGAGTGCGCATGAATGGACGCTGCTGGCTATCATCCTCGGCGCGGCGCTGCTGATGGGCAGCGTGCCGGCCTGGCGTGCCTACCGGCAGTCGCTGGCCGATGGGCTGTCGATTCATCTTTGAGAACCGGTAATGATCATGCACCCCAACGGCCTCTTCGCGGGTAAACCCGCTCCCACAGAGACCACGCAGATCCCTGTGGGAGCGGGTTTACCCGCGAAAAGGCCAGTAATGCAAACGCTGCTGATCCTGCTGTTGGCGGTTGCCATGCCGCTCTGGGCCAGCGAACCCCGCGAACTGGACTGGCCCGCACTGATCCCCGAGGGCGCGCCGGTCATCCCGCCGCAACTGGCCCCGCTGCACGACCTGTCGCAGATCGGCAGTGCGCTTTCCGAGTCGGCCCCTGCCGCGCGCCAGCAGGCGCCCGACGCGCCGGTGGTCAAGGCGCTCGATGGCCAACAGGTGAAGCTGCCGGGCTACATCGTGCCGCTGGAGGTCAGCGAAGAAGGCCGCACCACCGAGTTCCTGCTGGTGCCCTACTACGGCGCCTGCATCCATGTGCCGCCACCGCCGTCGAACCAGATCGTGCATATCTTCAGCGAGATGGGCGTGCGCGTAGAAGACCTCTACCAGCCGTACTGGATCGAGGGGACGATGCAGGTCAAGGCCAGCAGCAGCGAACTGGCCGATGCCGGTTACCAGATGGAAGCGCAGAAAATCTACGCCTATGAGCTGAAATGAGCACTGCCAGGGGCCTATGACACGGCTTCGTTGAGCTGGGTCAAACTTTCTGTTTAGTCAGCTTCGTACCATTGGACTACTCGATTACTCACGTCCTTTGGGAGCTTCCATGAACAAGTCCTTGCTCAGTGCCTCGCTCGTCGCGTTGGCGCTCGCGGCCCCTGTTGCCCACGCCCACCAGGCGGGTGATTTCATCATCCGTTCCGGCGCCATCACCACCGCGCCGAACGAGAACAGCGGCGACATCAAACTCGATGGCGCCAAGGTGTCGGGCACCAAGGCAACCCTGGACAGCGATACCCAACTGGGCCTGGCCTTCGCCTACATGCTCACCGACCACATCGGCCTGGAACTGCTGGCCGCCACCCCGTTCAAGCACACCGTCGGCGTGAAAGGCCTGGGTGCCGGCCTGGACGGCAAGCTGGCCGACATCAAGCAGCTGCCACCGACCCTGTCGCTGCAGTACTACCCGATGGACGCCAGCTCCAAGTTCCAGCCCTACGCCGGCGTGGGCCTGAACTACACCCTGTTCTTCGATGAAGACCTGAGCAGCAACCGCAAGGCGCAAGGCTTCAGCAACATGAAGATGAAGGACTCGGTCGGTCTCGCCGGCCAGCTGGGCATGGACTACATGCTCACCGAAAACCTGCTGTTCAACGCCGCGGTCTGGTACGTCGACATCGACACCAAGGCCACCATCGACGGCCCGAGCGCCCTGGGCGTGGGCAAGACCAAGGTCGACGTGGACGTCGACCCGTGGGTCTACATGGTGGGCCTGGGCTACAAGTTCTGACCCGGCATCGCCCGACAAGCCCGCTCGCCCGAGCGGGCTTTTTCATTCTGGCCCAGCCGCCACAGGTACCCCCAGTACCCCAGGGCCAGGCCACTGATGCCGGCCCCCAGCCCGCACACCGCGCCCCAGCCCCATTGCCCATAGATCCAGGTCGCGGCCACCGCACCCAGCCCGCTGCCCAGCGAGTAGCAGCACATGTAGGCGCCGATCAGCCGGCTGGCCATTTCGCCACGCCCGGCCAGCAGCAGGCTCTGGTTGGTCACGTGCACCGCCTGCACGGCGAAATCCAGCAGCAAGACGCCCACTACCAGCGCCAGCAACGAGTGCTCGAGCAGGGCAATCGGCAACCATGACAACACCAGCAACCCCAGCGCCAGGCCGGTAGTCCTCTGCCCTTGCCCACGGTCGGCCAGGCGCCCGGCCCGTGCGGCCGCCAGGGCACCGGCAACCCCCGCCAGGCCGAACAGGCCGACCTGGGTATGGTCCAGCGCCAGCGGCGCGGCGCTCAGGGGCAGCACCATGGCACTCCACAGCACACTGAAGGCGGCAAAGATCAGCAGGGCGAAGGTGCCCCGCTGGCGCAACAGCCGGTCATGGCGGTACAGCGCGAACAGCGACCCCAGCAGGGCCGGATACCCCTGTCGCATGCCGCGCACTGGCGCCTCGGGCAAACGCCAGCCGAGCAACAGCGCCATCAGCAAGGCAAGGCCCGCAGCCGCCAGATAAACCGTCCGCCAATCCGACAGATCGGCCACCAAGCCCGAGGCCAGGCGTGCCAACAGGATACCCAGCACCACACCGCTGGTGACCGTGCCCACCGCTTGCCCCTGCTGCGCGGGTGTGGCCAGTGTGGCGGCGTGGGCCACCATCACCTGCACCACCACCGCCATCAGCCCGACCATGCCCATGGCCGCCAGCAACATGGCCCAGTCAAGGCTCGACGCCACCGCCAGCAGGGCAACGGCCGCCAGCAGCAGTTGCATGAGGATCAGCCGCTTGCGCGCGAACAGGTCGCCCAGCGGTACGATCAGCAGCAACCCCGCGGCATACCCGGCCTGGGTCGCGCCGACCACCAGGCCGACCTGCGCCTGGGCAACCCCCAGGCTGCTGGCCATGGACTCCAGCAGCGGCTGGGACAGATACACGGTGGCCACCGCAAGGCCGCAGGCGACCGCCAGCAGCAGCGTCAGGCTGCGGGTCAATGGCGGCGGTACAGATGAGGCAGATGTCATTGCACAGTCCTCGGCAGATTCCGGTTTCGTTTTGAAACCACAACTGGATTTCTAGCAAATGTGGTTTTAATCTGCAACCAACCTTGATCAGGAATGGCCTCATGCTCGACGACAACAACCAGCAATGCCCCGTGGCCCGCGCCCTGGAAGTGCTCGGCGATCGCTGGGCGCTGATGATCCTGCGCGATGCCTTCGATGGCCTGCGCCGCTTCAGCGAATGGCAGAAGAACCTGGGGCTGGCGAAGAACATCCTCGCCACGCGCCTGAAGCTGCTGGTCGAGGCCGGCCTGCTGGCGCAACAACCGGCCTCCGATGGCAGTGCCTACAAGGAATACGTGCTGACCGAGCAGGGGCGTGCGGTGTTCCCGATCGTGATCGGCTTGCGTCAGTGGGGGGAGCGGTATCTGTTCACGGAAGGGGAGTCACGCTCGCAGCTGGTCGATGATCGCGGCCAAGAGCTGGAGACGCTGCAGGTGCGGGCTGAGGATGGGCGAGTGGTGGAGCCGGAGCGGTGCCAGCGGCGGTTGGTTCGGCATGGGTGATGGCCTGTGAGGCGATCCCCACGCAATGGACTTGAACGTCCGCTCTAGGAGCAACTGTCTTGTACTGCCTGCGTTTAACTCATCGCAGGCTGCACCCTCACAGTTACAACGCTTGCCGTCAAAGCGGCGCGTGTCCTGTGGGAGCGGGTTTACCCGCGAACACCGGCAGAGCCGGTGCCATCCACCGCGCCGCCTGCTTCGCGGGTAAACC